>JAUXGG010000262.1 GCA_030622265.1 Candidatus Eiseniibacteriota bacterium | reverse complement strand
TGACGCCAGCTCCATGGGCGGAAACGTACGCTATGAAAACGTCCGCGGGCGTGACGGGGGTCTTCGCGCCCCCGGCGGTTCGCTTGATGGGATGGTCATAGGGACGGTGACCATCTCCACCATGGGCGGCGATATCGAGGTTGATGAGGCCCCTGCAGGTGCCTGGGTCAAGACCATGGGCGGCGACATCGAGGTGGATAAGGCTGCCGGCTTTGTGAAGGCCTCGACCATGGGTGGGGGCGTGAACATACATGTGGTGGATGGTTGGGTGGACGCTAGCACAATGGCCGGGGATGTCGATGTCAAGATCGAAGGCGGGCTGGGAGAAGGCGAAAATGGCGTCAATCTGTCCTCCTTAAGCGGCGACGTGACGCTTGCATTACCTGCGGGTCTGCCTGTGGAATTGGATCTCACGATCTCATACACCAAGAACAGCAGCCAGGATTATAAGATCATCAGCGACTTCGATCTTGAGATCGAGCACTCGAAAGACTGGGACTATTCCAACGGAAGCCCCAGAAAGCGGATCCACGGCACCGCCAGGACGGGAAGCGGCAAGTATCCCATCGTGATCAAGACCATCAACGGTAATATCCGGATCAAGGAGACCGACTAGGCCGTTCGGGCAACCACACAGAAGAGGGGCAGGCGTTTGCCTGCCCCTTCACACCTCATTCAAATGTCCCTTAGGTTTTCTCTCCGCGCTTACGCCGCTCTTACCAGGTCGGGCCGCAATCAGCCGGCGGTTCTGTGAGGGTCGGTGTGAATACCGGTGTGCCATCTCCGCCCACGATTGATGGCACACCGCCATCCCAGTAATTGTTGCCCAGGGGTATGTCGCCCTCGTCGACGAGGAACATGTACAGGCCATGCACCGTCCCATCGAGGTCATTCTGGGCTATCTGGCCCGAGTCTATCATACTGGGACCCCTAGGGCCTGCGAAGTAGAGCGTGTAATAGCTGCCGCGCAGGATGTTCTTGGTTATGAGAGCTCCCGTGCCGCGCAGGTCCCCGGCGATCGTCACGGTCACTCTATAGATGTAGCAGTTCTCGATAATCGGGGCGCTGCCAGTATAGATACTGAAATACGAACCCCCTGAGGCCTTATTGGATGATATCCTGCAATTATAGAATCTCGGCGAGCAGCGGTAGATGCGCAGCGCGCCGTCGCCCTCTCGGAGGTTCTCGATGTAGCAGTTCTGGATCAGGGTGCCGCTCCCGTCACCGGGATTATAATCGATCGTCCCATCGCCGAACTTCAGCGCATATCCTTTACCATCATCCAGGACTCCGTCGGCATGGTGTGCCGTCAGCCTGGCCGGGGCCGATGGTGAAGCCGCAATCCTTATGAGGCCGTTGACATCGAAATCCATGTTCGGGCCGTCCGTCTCGAACACAAAATCGACGACCGCGCTATCCAGAATGTACAGACTCGCGCCTGACTCGACCTCAAGACTTCCTCCGGCGATCGTAATGGTGTCCTCCGCCACGAAAGGATTCAATCCACCCGACTCGAGCATGCAGCCGGAATCATAGCTCGCTAGCAGGCGCGTGCCATGCATCTGCCTGACGATGCTTGAGTAGTCCGACTCCTCGTTGCCCACCGCGGTGACCGAGTAAGAGTAGTAGATGCCGTCATCGACGTCTGTGTCCTCGTAAGTGAGGTCATCGAGGGGATCGGCGTTGAGCATGGTAAAGGTGGTACCGTCAGCGCTGCGGTAGACGTTGTACCCTTTAAGCCCCGTGCCGGTGGATGCTTCCCAGGTCAGCTCGATCTTTCCCAGACTACCCTGGGCCGAAAGCCCAGTGGGGACGCTCGGGGATGTGATGGGGTCAGAACCGCCATCACCGCCGCAGCCAGCGCAAAGCATAACCGCGATAATAACCACGACCGCCAGGTTTTTCATTTCTTCCCCCACGATTGTCCTACACCAAGTTGATTTACGCCGGAGCTACCCCGGCCCGTCTTCGTCATTCGGGATTATCAGTTATCGCATGGGTTCAGGTCAAGCCTCAAGGGTGACAGCACTGTGATTCGCCGGCGCACCCGTCAGGCCTGGTCTTACGAGGGCTGTAACGCTCGCAGTCCGCTCCATTCTGTGGTATAGTTGCAGTAGTGGTAGTATATCCGCTAAGTACCCCTGAAGGAGAGCCAAATGAGATCGATCACATTGCTTCTTGTGCTTGGAGTTCTTGCATTCCCGCTTGCCGGCAGTGTGGTTCTCGGAGATGAAATGGTCCTTACCGTCGACCTTCCGGGACAGGCGGATTATGAGCTAACGGAGACTCCGCAGGGCCAGAGGATCAGATTCCAGGATTGCGGTTACAGGACGGCGCCGGGTAGCCCGATGCTTCCTACCAGGACTTTTCTGATTGCCTTGCCGCCCGGCACCCGGGCAGGCTCTGTTGAAGTCGGATTAACCGGGGCTCAAGAGATGCCGGGGACATTCAGGCTTGCCCCTACTCCCGAGCCCGTGGCCCTCGCCGGAAGAGACCGCCCGAATGCAGCCGCAAATCTTCATCCCAGCCGAGCCACCACCTCTGGCCAGGCAGACCTGATGGCGGAGACCTGTCCACGTGAGCCGGGCTGGATCTCAGGCTCAGGGAGACTGAGAAAGTACGGATACGCCGCGGTGACCATATGCCCGTGCGCCTATGACCCGGGCTCTGGCAGCATCGTTCTTTACAGCGCGGCCGAGATAAGGCTTATCCTTGAACCCGAACCCGGCACAGGTCCCGAAGCCGGGATGGCCCCATCGCATGTCCGGGACCGGATCGGGGAGGAGAGGGCGCGCGAGGCCTTCATCAATTACGCTGCGGTCGAGCACCTGTACCGGCCTGAACAGCTGTGACCCGACGACTTGCTGGCCGATGCCCCGCTGAAGATATACGATTACGTGATCATCACCACGAGCAGCCTCGCAGCTGCGGTCACTTCATCGGACTTCATCGCCTGGAAGACTTCGCTGGGTTACAGTGTCCGGACGGTGCTCATTGCGGACCCCGAGATAGCAGGCCAGCCCGGGGGCGACCTCGCGGAGCAGATTCGCAGTTTCCTCAGGGCTTACTATACGGTCTGGGGTATCGAGTATGTCCTCATGGTGGGGAACTCCGAGACGGTTCCGATGCGCTACTGCTATCCCGATCCGTCCAATCATCTGAACACTGCGGGAACGCCTGGAGGCGTCTGCTTATGTCTGGCCGGCCATCACCGAAGCCGCTTTCGCCACGTCGTGGCGAACAGGCCAGCACGCGGTCGTAAACTGGGGCGCGCATGGCTGGACCAACAGCATCGCCCGCAAGGTATGGGACTTCGATGATGGTGACGGGACCCCCGAGGCCAATGAAATCTCGTGGCCGGCCATGTTGTCCACATCTTCCAACCTTGACGATGACTACCCCTCGATCGTGACATCGGCGTCATGCCTGATCGGCTGCCCCGAGCCCAATGAGTACGGCAACATGGGTGTCAGGATGCTGGTGATCCCCGGGTGGGGACCGGCGGTCGCGGTCATTGCCTCAGCGAGGAGCCCATACGGCACAGCCTACTGGCCGCCGGGCGGCAGCGAGTCGATCATCTATGAATTCAATGACCTCATGATTAACGGTCTTGAGAAAGTGGGCCAGGCCTTCTACAACTCCAAGTTCTACTGCACCACCAACTATGGCTGGGCCCACTATGCCGAGTACATCAATATGTATACCTTCAATCTATGGGGCGACCCCTCGCTCACTCGGGAAGGTATCGACCTGGCGGGCATAGAACCGGGCATCGAGGACACCCGGATCGTCGGACGCATCGACATGTTCGCGTGGCCGAGTCCTGCGCGAGGCGCGGTGAACATAAGCTACTACCTGCCTTTCCCGGTGAGTCCGAGCCTTGAGATCTTCGATGTGCTCGGCCGGCGAGTTCGCAATCTCGAGGTTCACCGGGGGGCCGGAGGCTGGCACGAGATAACCTGGGATGGCTCCACCGGCGACGG
>JAUXGG010000134.1 GCA_030622265.1 Candidatus Eiseniibacteriota bacterium | reverse complement strand
CTCATCTTACCGCGGGAGCAGTATTCGCCGAGGGGACCGTTCATGCTCCCCTCGATGTGGTGAATCACGCCGCTGTCCAGGTGCTGGATATTATGGGAGTGGCATGGGAAAGACGCGCTGGGAAACCACATGGTGTCCTTGATGCCCATCTCACTCACGGCATCGAAGACCATATTGGCCACGAAATCGCCGTTTCTCAAGTGATGGTGAGTGGAGATGGTCATGCCGTCCTTAAGGCCCGCGGCCTTGAGAGCGGCCTTAAGAACCTTCACCACCTTGTTGCCATCGGCCGGGAAATCCGCGCAGGATGCAAGCGACGGGGCCGCCTTGGCTCCCGAAGGCTTGTGCTTAGCCACACCTGCGAAAGGTACCTGCTCTTTCCCGTTGACCACTTTCGGGACCAACCGTCCTGCAGCGTTTTCTACCAGTCCTTTATCGGCGCTCATTGTTCGTCCCTCCAATTGCCCTTCATCTTTCCCACGGCGATGGCGAGGTCGACGGTGTGCAGGGCGCGTTTCACGACAGGCGGGTCTATCATCTTGCTTCCGAGGGAGACCACACCGAGCCCCTTGGCCTGGGCATTCTCGAAGGCGAGCACCACCTTTTTCGCCCGGTCGATCTCGGCGTCGGTCGGCGCGAATGCTTCATGGATCACCTGGATCTGCCGTGGGTGAATACAGCCCTTTCCGTCGAAGCCCAGCGATTTGGCCTCGATCACGCTTGCGCGGAGGCCCTCCATGTCACTGACATCGGAGAAAACCGTGTCGATGGGCTGGATTCCCGCAGCCCGGGCCGCGTTTACGACCTGCGACCTTGCCCAGAAGCTCTCCCGGCCTTCGGCTGTTCGCCGGGTGCCTATGTCCGCGGTGTAATCCTCGAGCCCGATGGTGAGCGCGACATTGTTGGGGCTTGCGGTAGCTATCTCATAAGCCTTTATCGCGCCGAGGGCCGATTCCACTATGGGCATCAGGAAAACCTCGGCCTCGACCTTCCCGGCTTTTCGGATTTCCTGGATCTTCCCGTCAACGGCCTTCACCTGGTCCGGGCTCTCGACCTTGGGTATCAGGACCACGTGCACATTATGGGGTATCACGAACTCAAGATCGAGAAGCCCCAGGTCTCCCTGGTTGATCCTGACCATCCGCTCGGCGCCCATGAAGTCGACCTGTCTCAGGGCGTTCCGTACCATCAGCCGGGCCGCATCCTTCTCCGACGGGTGGACGCTGTCCTCGAGGTCGAGGATCACGCCGTCCGGCTTGTGGATGCCCGCATTGACACTCAGCTTGGGATCATTGCCCGGCAGATAGAGCCGCGACCGGCGCATCCGGTCTCTTGTCGTGGTGTACGTGCACTGCGCGGCCATGTCCGGCAAGAACTGCTTCTCGACGGGATCGCCCAGACGCCTTACAGCCGTCTCGAGCCTGGCCATAATCGTGAAGGGTAGAGCTCCCTTATCCTCGATCTCCACCCGGGCATTCTCTATAGAGAAAAGCTTCAAGCCATCCTCGACGGTCTGCCTGAAAGATGTCCCGTACATGCTCTCGACCTTCGAACGTATCTCCAGGGATAGGCCGCCCGAAGATGTGGTCTCAATCGCTACCCAGCAGTCAGACCTTATGTCCTTACCTGTCCTCCCGGCTTCGCTCTTGGCCATTACCGGGACCCCCTTTCCTGGAGCTCGCCTCTTACGTAATCCAGCAGCCCTCCGGCCTGCCTTATGGCGATGATCTCGGGAGGGAGCTTGGGAAACGCGTAGTCCTTGCCGTCCACCTTTACGAGGCCGCCCTCGGGATCCACATCCACGGTGCTTCCGTCCTTATAGGCATCCACCGCCTCCGGACATTCTATGAGCATCAGGCCCTGGTTGATGGCAGATCTATAAAAGATGCGCGCATAGCTCTTTGCCACCACTGCCTTGATACCCATGGCCTTCAGGCCCACCGTCGGCTGCTCGCGCGAACTCCCGCATCCGAAGTTATTCTCGGCCATAATGACATCACCGGCCCCGGCCTCTTTGGCGAAGGAAGGATCAAGGTCCTCCAAGAGGTGTGGCAGAATTTCCTCGGGCGTGCTGCACGTGTAAGTATATTTTCCCGGGAACAGCATGTCGGTGTTTATGTCACTACCGTATTTCCATACTCTCATGATCGCACCACCTTAATGATCACATTCTTAATCATCACATTACCTTCCGGCCTGTCACCGGGGATCGACTATCCGGCCCTCGATGGCGCTCGCCGCCACCGTCGCCGGGCTTGCCAGGTATATTTCGGCTTCAGCACAGCCCATGCGCCCCCTGAAGTTGCGGTTGGCCGTGCTCAAGCATTTCTCCTCGGGTGCAAGCGCTCCCTGGTGCGCGCCCAGGCATGGACCGCAGCCGGGGGGAAGCATGATCGCGCCTGCCTCAACGAGCGCCTCAATGGAGCCGTCCCTCACGGCCTCCAGCATTATGTCGCGGCTGGCCGGCAGCACCAGGAGTCTCGAGTTCGGGTGGACGCGCTTGCCCCTGAGGACATCGGCCGCGACCTTAAGATCTCCGAGCCTGCCATTGGTGCAGGTACCGATAAGAAACTGGTTTATCTCCGTGCCCTCGAGCTCCGTTACCGGGGCGACATTGTCAACCGTATGAGGTTTCGCCACCACGGGGACTATCTTTGATAGATCATAGGTAAGGGTCTTGACATATGAGGCATCCGGATCGGCCCACATGGCCTCCCAGCCCGCGGGTGCTCCGGCCTGTTTCAAGAATTCCTCTGTCACCTCATCCACGGGGAAGACCGCGTTCTTGGCACCCATCTCCACACCCATATTGGCGATGGTGATCCGGTCTTCCATGGTGAGCCCTGCGGTGTCACCGTGGAACTCGACCGACAGATAGTTGGCGCCGCTGGCGCCGATGTCGCCGATCAAGGTAAGCACCAGGTCCTTGGCCGAGACCGGCTTCGCGAGGCTGCCCTTGAGCTCGATCTTGAGCGAGTGAGGCACCTTGAACCAGGTCTTGCCGGACAGCATGATGGATGCGGCCTCGGTCCGGTCTATGCCTGTCGCGAAAGCCCCGACCGCGCCATAGGTGCATGTGTGGGAATCGCTTCCGACGATCAGGGAGCCGGGAAGTGCAAGTCCCTTTGAGATCAGAACCTGGTGGCAGATGCCCTCTCCGGCATCGAAGAAGTGCTTGATGCCGCGCGCCGCAACGAACTCCCTGATGCGCTTATGATTGGTGGCGGTCTTCTCATTGCTGGCCGGGACCACGTGGTCTATCACAATGACCGGGGTCTCGGAATTGTCTAATCCGTACTTCTCGAGCTCGCCGCCTATCTTGGAGATGATTGCGGCCGTATTGTCATGCGTAAGGAGATGATCGGGCCTTGCGGTCACGATCTCTCCAGGCTGGACACTCGGCTTGCCGCTCTTGCGGCCAAGGACCTTCTGTGCGAATGTGGCACCCATCGCTTTCCCCCTATTGATTGAGCAAGCCACCGCGCTTGTATATGTCGATCTGTATCTCGGAGAAGGGCTTGACCTTCGCTGTCTCACCGGAATCCTCCCGGGAGACTTCACCCTTCATGAGATCGATATTCACCACGTCGCCACCCTTGAGGTTGAGCGCGCTCAAGTCACCCTCCAGAATGGGGAGCCCGGCATTGATCGCGTTTCTCTCATAGATCGCCCCGAAGGACTTGGCAATGATGGCGGTCACCCCGAGGCTCTTGAAGCAGTCCACGGCATGCTGCCTGGATGAGCCGCAGCCGAAGTTGCCGCCGGTCACAACTATGTCACCCGGCCGGACCCTATCGGCAAAGTCCGTCCAGCCTTCCAGGTTGCCGAAGCAGTACTTTCCCATCTCGTCGATTTCGGTCACCGCGAGATGCCTGTTGTGGAAGATCATGTCGGTATCGATATTATCCCGGTCGATCATCCAGACACGGCCCTTGATCTGAAGCGGGACCGCCTCGGGCCTCCTCTGCGGTTTTGGCTCGGCCTTCTTCGGTCCGGCCTCATCGCTCGCCCTGGGCTTGATGTCGGAGTCGATCTCGTCGGGACTTATGATCAAGCCCTTCACCGCGGATGCTGCCACCACGGCAGGGGAGGCCAGGTAGACTTTGCCCTGGCCCTGCTTTCCGGGGAAGTTCCGGTTGCCCGTGCTGACGGTGACCTCATGCGGGCCGTTCTGGCCGATCTGGCCGGCCGCGCAGCCCGCGCAACCGGCATTGCCGACAAGCGCGCCCGCGCTCTTGAAGGTATCGAGGATGCCATCCTTGAGGCAGCGCTTCCAGACCTTGTCGGTCGCCGGGACGATCTTTAAGACCACGCCCGGTGCTACCGTTCGTCCTGCAAGCACCTCGGCGGCCTCGGCCATGTCCTCGTAGCGGCCATCGGTGCATGAGCCTATGAACGCCGAGTGAATCAGGGTGCCTTTGATTTCGGAAAGGGGAATGGCATTTGCGGGATTACCCGGGAGTGACACCATGGGAGCAAGCCCGGTCACGTCCAGGTGGATCTCGTGGTCATAGGGCGCGTCCGCGTCTGCAGCGACGGCCTCATAGTCCTTGCCGGTTAGATCCTTGAGCTCCCCAAGCACTCCTTGATTGGGAGTGAAGAAGATGATAATACCTGCCATCTCCGTGGCCATCGAGGCCAGGGTGATCCGCTCGGCAAGGTTCATCTCGTCCGCGACACTGCCATAGACTTCCGCCGCGAATCCTAAGAGGCCGGCCGCACCCGTCTTCTGAAGCAGCGCCAATGTTATATCCTTGGCCGAGACGCCGGGCCCTCTCTTTCCCTCTATCACGATCTTCACGGTAGGAGGGACCTTGAACCAGACCTTGCCGCGGGCAAAGGCGTAGGCGATATCCTGATCACCCATTCCCTGGCCGAAAGCTCCGATCGCGCCCACGATATTGGCATGCGAATCAGTCGATATCATCGTTGAGCCCGGTCCGATCAGGCCTTCATCGATGGCGATATGGGTGCCGATACCCTCGGTTATGTCATAAACCTTGATGCCCTGCTCGGCTGCGAAGAGCCTGATGCGCTGCTGGTTGGCCGCGTACCTCTGGTCGGAGCCGGTCGGATTGCAGTCCAACGTGAAGAAGGTCGCCCCGGCATCGTCAATCTCCAGGCCGAAATCCTCGATGTTCTTGATCACATTGGCTCCGCCGAAGTCCCGGGCCAGGCGGGCGTCGATCTTGACATCGACGATTTCCCCGGCTTTGCAGGCCTTGCCGGCGTGTTCTGAAATGATCTTTTCTATGAGTGTCGCGCCCATTGTTCCCTCCCGACCCCGGTGAGTTCGATCCTGACAGGATCTGCTCCGAGGTCCTTTCTAGGATCAGTTCTACAAATTGGCGATTATGGCATCGGTGATCTGGCCGGTGGTTGCCGCTCCCTGCTTCAAGACATCGGGGCCACCCTTGAGCTTGAGCATATCATAAGCACGCACCTTGCCTTCACTAACCACTGCACTTATCGCATCACGTATCCGCTTCGCCTTGTCTTCCTCACCGATATGGTCAAGCATCATCACGCTACTCAGGATCATGGCGATCGGGTTTACTATCGACGGATCCAGGTCTTGATACTTGGGCGCCG
>JAUXGG010000063.1 GCA_030622265.1 Candidatus Eiseniibacteriota bacterium | reverse complement strand
GGTAGGCCCTGTCTCCGGTAGTAAAACTGGTTGGATGCCACCAGGATGCCTTCTGCCAGCGGACCGCTCACCTTGAGCAGGGCCTCGTATTCCTTGATCTGGTTGTTGATGCGCGCAACCATGGCATCGTCGGTGGGGTTGTAGGGCGTCCCGTTGGTGTCGAGGAAATCATAGTCGCCCTCGCTTGAAAGTGCGGAACCCAGGGCAAGGATGTTCCAGCCGGCTGCACCGAAGGCATAGCTCCCCTGGAGCCTCCGGGTGAAAAGAGAACCCAGCGAGAGGGACACATGCCCGCGGTCATGTTTGCCCGGACTCTCGGTCACGACATTGATCACGCCGCCGATGCTCGAGCCCGAGAGGTCAAAGGGCCCGAAGCCACGGTATACCTCTATGCGTTCCACCGAGGCAAGGGGAAGGTCGGCCAGGTTCATCACGCCGGTCTCGGCCTGGTGAAGGGGCACACCATCGATATAGACACGCACCTGCTTGGCGGAAGATCCCCTGATGGAGGCGGTGCTGTATGCCCCGTAGCTGCCCGTGCTTCGCACATGGCACCCGACAGCCTGGCCTAAGTATTCCGCGGCGCTGGTTACCCTGCGGCTGGCGTCATCCATGGGAATGATGGCGACAAAGCCGGGGCTGTTCCTCAAGGCCTGCAGATCGGAGAGGCGCTGGGCCTCAACCAGAATCTCAGGCAGGGTATAGATCGAGTCGCGGAGCGTAATCCCGGGGGCCGCCCCCAGGAGGAGGGAGGGGACGCACGGCACGGCGACCATGACAACGACTACTATCAGGAGTAAGAACGATACTGGCTGTGATCTCACCGAGAACCCCCGCTCGGATGGACTTTGGATAAGGGAACCCCGAAGAGAGTCAAACGGAGAGCAACGAAAAAGCCGGTCTTCTTGAAAGCGAGAGACCGGGTGGGCCCACCCCTCTCCTCGAAGAGTTCCATGGGTTACTCGCGGCAGGTATCCTGGCTTATGGTTCAGACACCTTGCCTCGCCTTCCAGGCAGCAGGGCCCGTGGCGCTAAAGAGGCAAAGCTTACCAATCACAGTGGCGGGACCGCGGAGGAATTACACCTCGCTTCCCTTTTAAGTTCCCGCTTACACCGAGAGTAATATTCAATTATGCTATTGGTAGATTAGCAGCACAGATCGCGGCCGTCAAGGCAAAAAGGCCAGCTCGATACCCAGAGGGCAGTGATCCGACCCCATCACTTCGGGCCGGATGAAGGCGGCTTTGAGGTTCTTCCTCAACAGTCTGCTCACGAAGAAGTAGTCGAGTCTCCAGCCCACGTTTCGCTCGCGGGCCCGCGTCTTGTAGTCCCACCAGGTGTAATGTCCCGGCTGATCGTTAAAGTGCCTGAAGGTGTCGACGAAGCCCTTGCAGACAAGGCTGTCGATCCAGGCGCGCTCCTCGGGAAGGAAGCCGGTGTTTGCCCTGTTCTCTTTGGGTCTGGCCAGGTCGATCTCGCAGTGGGCGGTATTGAAGTCTCCGCACACTACGATTCTGCGCTGCCTGAGTGACATGAGGTGATAAAGAAACGAGTCGTAGAAGTCCAGCTTGAACCGGAGCCTCTCATGCGAAGCCCCACCATTGGGGAAGTAGACATTGAAGAGGGTGAACCCATCGTACTCGGCCTGGATCACGCGGCCCTCGACATCGAACCTGCTTATGCCGAGTTCTGTCTTTATGCGCCTGGGTTTCTGCCTGGTCCATATGGCCACCCCGCTATAGCCCTTTCTCCGGGCGCTCTCGAAGTGGCAGTGGTAGCCCTCGATCTGCCTGAGCTCTTCGGGAACCTGCTCTTCCATTGCCTTGGTTTCCTGAACGCACACGATATCGGCGGCTTCCGTGGCCATCCAGTCCAGAAATCCCTTCTTGTGGATGGCCCTCAAGCCGTTGACATTCCAGGAGACGATCTTCATGGGCTTCACTTAGCTTGCTCACCCCCGGCTGACTTGCCCTGGCTGCGGACTCGCTCGATGGCGGGTTTCACGGTTTCCGCATCGTCCAGGTAGCAGTGCTTTACGGGTTTAAGGTCCTGCCGGCTTCACGGGCCTCCTCGACGCCCTGCGCCGAGAGGTCCACATCGGTCCAGCCCGTGAACCTATTCTCCTTGTTCCAGATGCTCTCGCCGTGGCGGAGCAGCACGAGTTTGGTGGTCGACATTGGCCCGACTCCGGAGCGATACCGCTACTTGGGAGGGAAGTCCTTGAGCATCTTCTCCACCGCTTTGTTGAGGGTTTTTCCCGCCCCAGCAGTGCGGGCTGGTAGGGTAGTGGTACCCGCAGGTGGAAACATCGACCTGGCTCTGCGAGCCGATGTGATAGGAGATCAGGAAGTCCGGATCTTCCTCTAACTTGCTGTAGCCCTTGATGCCGAACTCCCTCTCGACCGCGTTCTTGACGCGACTATCCAGGAAAGAGGTCTCGAGCAGGGGGTCCCTCAGCGTAGGGGACTTGGCTGCCACCCAGTCATAGGTCTTATACGGGCTCAAGTTCCATTCCCTGTTAAAGTCGGTTGTCACGTCGGTGCCGGAGCAGCCGGCCAGGATAGCTACAACAAGCAGAGCGAACAGCACCGCCGCTGACTTCATCCCGACCTTCCTTTCGCGTCTATCATACTACTGGTTGGGATGCGGACTTCTCTATCAGGGTCCTTATGCAAGTAGAGTACCGGCTGTATCTTATCGGTGTCAACGACTGGATGCCATGATCCGGTAATCCGGTGACACACTCGCGGGAGTGCGCTATAATCGCTTCTCAATATCGCGACAGATGATCAACCGCAGCCGGGTGATTGCCCTGATCGTACGAACGGAGGTTCTTCTGATAGTCAGGTCAAAGATATGACCCCGCCCGCGAAGGCTGTGCTTACGGAAGGCCCCATAGGCAGGTCGCTCATCAGGCTCACCATACCCATGGTTTTCGGCGTAATTGGAATAGTCGCGTTCAACCTGGTGGACACCTTCTATATCGGGCGTCTGGGCACCGATGAACTCGCGGCGCTGAGTTTCACCTTCCCGGTGGTTCTCATCATCAACAGCATCGCCCTCGGATTGGGTACGGGGGCCTCGGCGGTGATCGCCCGTGCGATCGGCGAGGGTGACCACGCCAGGGTAAGGCGGCTTACCACAGACAGCCTGATCCTCTCTTTCCTGGCTGTGATGGCATTCGTGGTGGTCGGACTTCTCACCATGGAACCTGTCTTCCGGCTGCTGGGGGCCACCTCAAGGACCATGCCCTTGATCAAGGAGTACATGCGGATCTGGTATATCGGCGTGGGTTTCGTGGTCATTCCCATGGTAGGCAATAGCGCCATCCGGGCGACGGGGGACACCAAGACCCCGAGCATCATCATGCTGATCGCCGTGGTGGTCAATTCAACCCTCGACCCTCTGCTCATCTTCGGCATAGGCCCCTTTCCAAGGCTCGAGATCGCCGGAGCGGCGCTTGCCACGGTTTTCTCTCGCGCCACGACCTTCACCGTGGCGCTCTGGGTGCTCGCGCACAGGGACAAGATGCTCACCTTCGTGATCCCTCCGCTTAAGGCCGCCGTCGACTCCTGGAAGAAGATCCTCTATATCGGGGTCCCCACCGCGGGAACCCGGGTCGTCATGCCTATCTCGGTCGGAGTGATCACCCGTCTGGTGGCATCCTTCGGCACCGAGGCGGTTGCGGGCCTTGGCGTCGCGATGCGGATCGAGTTCTTCGCCCTCACCGTGGTTCATGCCCTTTCTACGGTGCTCCTGCCCTTCGTGGGCCAGAACTGGGGCGCCGGGATGATGAACCGGGTGCGCGAGAGCATCTCCAAGAGCAACTACTTCTCGCTGGCCTGGGGAGGCGTGGTGTTCGCGGCGCTTGCGCTTCTTGCCAGACCGATAGCATCGATTTTCAATCCCGACCCTGTGGTTGTATCAACCACAACGCTGTATCTGAGAATCGTGCCCATCGGCTACGGTTTCTATGGGGTGCTGGTCCTGGTTACGGCGGCCCTCAATGCGCTCAACCGTCCGCTTCACGCCGCCGCTGTCTCGGTCGGCCACAAGTTCTTATTCTATATACCCTTCGCCCTGGTGGGCTCTCACCTGTATGGCCTCAAGGGGCTTTTCGCGGGGCTCGCGCTCTCGTTTCTTGCAGGGGCGCTGATGTCCCACAGCCTGCTGAAGCGAGTTCTCTCCGCCGAGAGCCGGACCCTTTAGGTGCGCCCCTCAGCTGCCACCCCTAATCGGCTCCTGATGCCGTATGTGGGTTTTTTCTCAAGTGGCCTCGCCGTCTCCGCCGATAGATAGGGCTGGAAAACAGATACCAGGAGGCGTAGATGGCACGCACGAAACAGGTTTCCCAGAAGGAGTCCTTTCTGTCAGAGATGATAGCGGGCTACGGGGGCTATTCTTCATCCCGGGCAGCCTGCAAGACGGACCAGGTCTTCTCTGAGGAAGTTCTCTCCAGGCTCAGCGAAAGCCTGGCGGTGACAAAAAGGATCGAGAGGGTCGCAACTGAGTGTCTTGACCCTGACGCGCTGGGCACTCTTTACACGGTGGCCGAAAGCGTGGATAGCCTGACCAAATGTCTCTCTGATACGGCGCCCGTCGATGCAGCCGTCCTCGATGCTCTGGAGAACGGGAGAGTGGAAGAGATCGTTGATCTCGACTCGGAGATCCTGGACAAGTTGGCAAACATCAACCAGGCCCTTTCGATGATGGACCTCGAGGGTGGAGCGGGCATATCACCGGATGAGCTGGAATCGGTGGCCGAGCTCCTGGATGATCTGGGTGATTCATTAAGGCAGCGTGTGATTCTCCTGGAAGGCTGACTCCTGGAAGGCTAAACGCATCAGGCAGACGCGCCTTGTCAAACAGACGCGCCTTGTCAAACAGAGGCGCCTTGTCAAACCGACACGCCTTAAGCAGCTGAAGCAGCTTCCTTAATCAGCGCGAGCCCAATCTCATTGCGCTGAATCTGATTCGTGCCCTCATAGATCTGAGTGATCTTCGCATCCCGCATCATCTTCTCCACAGGGTAGTCGTGCAGGTAGCCGCGATCACCGAACAGGCGAACCGCCTCAGAGGTCACGCGCATGGCAACGTCGGACGCGTAGAGCTTCGACATCGCCGATTCCTTGGTGGTCCTGACCTTTCCCTCATCGACCATTCTTGCGGTCGCATAGAGAAGCGCCCTGGCCGCCTCCACCTCCGTGGCCATGTCGGCCAGCCTGTGCTGGATTCCCTGTCTTGATGCCACGGTCTCTCCCGATTCGATATGGGTGGTGGCGAAAGCCATGGTCTCATTAAGTGCTCCTGCCGCAATCCCAAGTGCCTGGGCCGCAACTCCGGGCCGGGTGGCATCGAAAGTCTTAAGCGCGAGGATCAAGCCCCAGCCCTCGCGGCTCAAGAGGTTCTCCTTGGGGACCCGGCAATCATCGAAGAGGAGCTCCCGCGTAACAGATGCCCGTATGCCGAGCTTGTTTTCCTTCTTGCCGAAGTCGAAGCCCGGCGTTCCCTTCTCTACCACGAAAGCGGATATGCCGCGCGCGCCCCTACCCTTATTGGTCACCGCCATTATGGTATTGATCTGGGCTTCACCGCCATTGGTGATGAAGCACTTGGCGCCGTTTAAGATGTAAAAGTCACCATCCTTCGTGGCTTTTGTCGCAAGAGAGATGGGGTCGCTTCCCGATTCGGGCTCGGTTATGCCGAAGGCGGCTATCTTCTCGCCGGTGGCGAGCGGCGCCAGGAACCTGGCCTTCTGCTCGTCACTTCCACCTAAGAGAATGGGATAGGCACCCAGGGCCGTGGCCGCCAGGGCAAGGGCTATTCCCGCATCCACCTTGGATAGCTCCTCCACGATCAGGACCAGTTCAAAGACTCCCATGCCTCTACCGCCATACTTCTCCGGGATATAGACACCGAACAGCCCGGCCTCACCAAGTATCTTCACTATGTCTTGGGGAAAGGTGCCTTCGGCATCGTACTTCTGCCGGACCGGCTTTATATGTTCATTGGCGATCGCGCGGGCTGTTGAGACCAGCTCTTTCTGCTCTTCGGTAAGATAGTAGTCCAATGTGTCCCCCTTGCTGAGGTTGAGGAGTGGTTTCTAAGAGTGGCAAGATAGTATCCGAGCCTGGCATTCGAGTCAAGCTCTGGAAGCTCGCGGCGGGCCGTTCCAACTTTTTTGTGGACAAAGCCACCTGGATTCTCTCAAGATTCTTATCATACATGGTAATCTCAAAGGAGGATCCTCATGAATGACGTCATGCCTGCGAGCACCCTGCTGGCCATCGGGCTCCCGCCCGTCGGTTTCATCATCGCGATAATCTGCATCTACATATTCAAAACCGAGGAGGACTAGGATGGACCTCACGCTGCTGGTGGCATTCCTGGTGTATCTGGCCGCGCTCATAGGTTTTGGTATCGTGGCCTACCGGAGAACCAAGACCTTCGATGACTATTATCTCGCCGGGCGCGATCTCAATCCCCACGTGGCGGCCTTGAGCGCCGAGGCCAGCTCCGAAAGCGGCTGGCTGCTCCTGGGTCTGCCGGGCCAGGCCTTCAGCATGGGGATCGGCGCCTTCTGGGTGGCGCTTGGCTGTGTCTGTGGCACTTTCTTTAACTGGACCGCGGTTGCCAGGCGCTTAAGGAAGCTCACGGGCTTCTTTCGCGCCATAACCATTCCGGACTATCTCGAGTCCAGGTTCGAGGACTCCAGCCACGTGCTCCGGATAATCGCGGCGCTTCTGATTGCGGTTTTCATGACGGCTTACGTGGCGGCCCAGTTCGTCGCATCGGGCAAGGCCTTAAGTGTGACCTTCGCTTTCGATTACATGACCTCGGTCCTCATCGGTGCCGCGGTTATCCTCTTCTACACCATGATGGGGGGCTTTTTCGCCGTGGCCTGGACCGATGCGCTCCAGGCGCTGATGATGCTCTTCGGGCTTATCGTGATACCGACCCTGGGAATCATAAAGCTCGGGGGACCGGCTGTCCTCTGGAGCACGCTCTCATCGATGACGTCGGCCGGGGATGGGTTCCTGAGCCTCCGGGTGGGGAAGGAGGGAATAGCCCTCGTCACCTTCATCGTGGGGATGGTCGGGATCGGGTTGGGGTATCCCGGGCAGCCCCACGTCCTTGTCCGTTTCATGGCCATCAGGAAGCCGTCGCTGGTAAAGCGCGGGGCCCTGGTCGGAGTGATCTGGGCCGTGATTGCGCTTTACGGGGCGGTCTTTATAGGACTGGTGGGCAAGGCGCTTCTTGCCACCGATCCCGGAGATCCCGAAAGGGTGATGCCCTTGCTGGCGATCCAGCTTCTTCCCGGGTGGCTTGCAGGAGTCATGATCGCCGCCGCGATGGCCGCAATGATGTCAACGGCGGACAGCCAGCTCCTTGTGGCGTCATCGTCATTCGTGCAGGATTTCTATCACAAGACTTTCGGGCGCAATCCCAGGCCGAAGCAGCTCGTGCTCTATAGCCGGATCGTAACATTGGTGGTGGGCGTGGTGGCCATGGTGGTCGCCCTCATGCAGGATCCCGAGAATCCGGTGGGAGTGGTTTTCTGGCTCGTGCTCTACGCGTGGGGGGGCCTGGCCTCGAGCTTCGGCCCTCTGATTGTGCTCTCGCTTTACTGGAAGCGGGTGACCCGTCCGGCTGCAATTGCCGGGATGGTCACAGGCTCGGCCACGGTGATAATCTGGAAGAATGTCAGCATGCTTTCCGACTTTATCTATGAGCTGGTACCCGGGGTTATCGTGAGCACGCTGGTAATCGTGATCGTAAGCCTGCTGACCAGGCCGCCGGCCGGAGCCGCGGAACTCGATACCCGGTG
>JAUXGG010000033.1 GCA_030622265.1 Candidatus Eiseniibacteriota bacterium | reverse complement strand
TCGATGACGTGGTGGCACTCGGGCACCCCATCGGGGTTTGTCATAGCAAGCACATCACATGAATCCAAGACATCGTTCCCGTTGTCAGCCCAACCTGTGATGGTGTATGGTGCCTGACAATAGTTGGGATATAGCTCGTGCCACTGGGTCCCGACAGGATTGCTGCGGTTTATGATGCTGTTGGTTGCATCGAAATAGGTCGTGTCGGTTACAGCCAGCACCTGGCCGGGCAGCAGCAAGCAAAAAACAATAGCAGCCGGTAGGAGTTTTCTCACGACGTACCTCCTTTCGCCGGAGCGCAGCGAAAAAGAGAATCGCAAACCTCCGGGCAGAGAAGTCCAAGTCTCGCCGCGGGCAACAAGGTGATTATCCTGCGCCCCTTTCATTCATAGCGGACATGGGGAGACCTTTGCAAGGAGTTTCTCAGAATTGTCGGGGACTCTCCCCATCATAGCGGGATAAAGATCACCAGGATAACCAGGAAGCAAAGAAAGGAGGCCTTCAAAGAGGAGGCCTTGAGACAGGGTGACATTTCTATCATGCAAAATACATGACATCCCTATGTTGCAACTACAAGGCAGTATTGGTGTTGAGAAGGCCGCAGCCGTACCGCATAATCGAAACTTCAGTTGTATGGTTACCTATCATGATGGAAGATATGAGTTTGAATGGTAACCGGACAAGGGTAGGAACAGAATCCCGTTATGGTTCAAGGAGGTACCCGGTATGTCGAAGAAGATCCTGCCGCTTTAGGTCAGGGCCTACTTCAATATAACTACTTTCTTGGTGGCAACCTCTCTGGCCGGGCCGAAGCTCATGAAGTAGATGCCCGGTGAGACCAGGTTGCCACTTCTGTCTTTAAGATCCCATGCCGTCTCACCCTGAGGGGAGACCTTCAAGGTCCTCAAGAGTCTGCCCTGGACATCAAACACCGCAACCTGCTTTCCGGGCGCGGTTATGGCCAGCCTGATATCGGAGCCCAGATATACCGGGTTCCTGAAACTTGCCAGCGCGCCGGTCTCGCCGGTATCACCTATGCCGGCACCCGTCACGGTTGTGGAGTCGCGCTGGCTCCAGTATCCCCACTGCCCGTCGCCGTCCATGGCCTTGACTTCGTAGTAGTAAGTTCCGATGGCATTGGAGACGCTGTAGACGGTGTCGATGATGGCATCGCTCAGGACAGCCGTTGAGTCGAATGTCTGAACCGGGTAGATATCATCGACATAGATGCCCTCTTCCAAGACAGCCGCATCGGTCTTATAGCGGAACCGGACTATGATAGTCGAATCCGCGAAAGCACCCAGAGAGAAGTATGCCTGTATCCACCCGCCTGAATTCCCGGTGATACCGTGGCCGGCATTGCTGCCATTGGGATTGTACGTGGTCGTTATGTCGCCGGGAATGCTGCGGAAGTAGGCGCCACCGTCGGTGGAGACTTCAACGTAGGCATAATCCCAGTTGTCCTCGATGTCATACCAGGTCCAGAAGGTCAGCGTATCATCCGCCGCGGCATCCATCGGGACCTTCGCGGTGAGCTTGGCGTTGCGGTCATGGGTCCGGCCGCCATAGAAGCTGTAGCTTCCACTGTGGGGCCGGGTGGTCAACCATCTGAACTTATCGCGCTCAAAGTGGAGTGTTTCCACCTCGGTATCGTCGGTGGTTCTGCCCGGGCCGAAACGCTCCATCAGGGAAAACCGGACGGCGGCGTTCATCGTATCGGAGTAATCCGGAGTCCACGAGACATCATAGTTGCCGTCACCATCATCCGCCATGGCATTGATCACTGGAGTCCCCGGCGGGAGTATGCGTTCCACGCCTCCGGCGTATTCGGCCATCACGATGGCGGGCCCCAGGTTCTCCTCGCAGAGAGTGAGAATATCCGATTCCGGAGGATAGAACTCTGTGCCGACCTCCGGGGTGAAGGCGAAGACCTTGTCCTTGGTGGTCTGTTCCCCGTACATCCAGTCATCGCTGTCGCCATTGGCGGGATAGAGTGCGGATGCCTGCTGGTTGATATAGCCATTGAATGACGCCAGGCTGTCTCCCAGGGCGGCGAAAGTGGCCCGGTCCGGGCAGGGGTCGTAAACATAGCCCCACGGGTAAAGGAAAAGACGCGAGTAGCTATGATACGAGAACGACGTGGAGAACTGGTAGGTCTCCATGAAGTCCCTGATGGCCTGGGTCTCGGGCTCGGAAAACGCCGATGGCCCCCTGTAAACCTCACTGCTGGTGTACGGGCTGGACCCGTTGTTATCATAACCCCACATGTAACCCCAGTTCCGGTTAAGATCGACCCCATAGGTGCCATCACCGTTGTTCCTGCGGTTCTTCCTCCAGTCACCCACATGCTGCACATATTCTCTTCCGTCGGGATTCATCAAGGGCACGATCCAGATCTCACGGTTGTCCACCAGGAAGGTGGCAAGGGAATCGGTGCCATAGTTATCGGTGAACCAGTACATGATGTAGAGCGGGACCTCGATAGTTATGATCTCCCTCGCATGGTGAGCGCCGAGATATAGCACGCGCGGCTCATCCTCGGTGGTGCCCACATTATCGGAGATCTTCATGGCCCAGATTTCGCGTCCCTCAACGGAGGTGCCGGTCGACTGGAGGCTGCAGAACGAGGGATTGGCGTTGGTCACGCTGTCCATCTCGGCGTACATTTCCTCATAGGTATGGTAGGCGCTACCGACGCCCAGGACTCCCATCGCCCGCATGTGGGCATTGACATCGGGTATCAGGATCTCATGATTGGGGGCCAGGGCCTTGAGCTCACCGACGCGCTCGGAGCGGACCACGATATCGGCGTACCGGTTGCCTCCCCATCCGGCGACATCCTCGAACTCTCCCACGACGATCCTGAGGTGCTCGGGATTATCGAAATAGACCCTTACAAGGACTTTGTCGGCATAACTGCTTGAAACCAAAAGCGATAGAGCAACGACGCTTAGCAAGATAGCCCTGCGCATGCTTTTCTCCCTTCAGGTAAGCACAATTAAGGGGCAGCTGTACACTGCCCCGCCAGCTTCTTCACTGCTTCTATTATACTATATGATATGCAGCAAAGTCAACGACATAGACCTGCAGCCAATTCGCTGCCATGGGGCTTATCTCTGGTGTCACTTCCTCCCGCCTGCGGCCGGGAATCGGCGCACAAAGAAGCCGGTATCATCATACTCCACCTTCACCAGCTTCCCATCGGCGATGAGCCTGTCAATCAGTGACCAGCCGGCGCCCGCCCCTGATAGGAGTTCATCAACGGCATCCTCTCTCATCGGATGCACTGACGTGATGCTCAGAAGGTCGCTCTCGACATCACCTGTGGACGCGAAGGCATTTCCTTCATAGCCAATGAGGTACTCCACTTCAAGGGACTTCTCACGGAAAATCTGATAGGCCTTGTTTATTACCTCTTCTTCAGGAGGCTTCACCCACTTCATCGCAGGGGGTCTGGTCGGAATGGACAGATAGCTCTTCGTAGGCTTCAAGCTTGAAATGAACTCGGCCACCTTGTGTATCTCGGAGGCGGCATCATTGACGCCCTGGACAAGCATGGTCTCCGTCGTCCACTCTCCCCTGTGGGTCGACGAGAACCTGGAGATACCCTCAAGAATCCGGTCTAACTCCAGAGATTTGTGGGGCCGGTTGATCCTCCGCCAGATACTCTCGCTCACGGCGTCAATCTTCAGTGACACCCAGTCTGCCTTCTCGAGAGCATCCCGGACTTCGGCCTGCCATATGAGCGAGGCATTTGAGACAACCGCGATCTTGAACCCGAGCGGCTTAAGGCCTTCTATCTGTCTATCGAGATTGACATCCAATGTGGGTTCGCCGTCGGAAACGAAGGTCAGGAAGTCTACCGGTTCCGATCTGTCCCCGGCTTCCTTGATCTTGCGTTCTACTTCCTCGAAGATCGCAACAGCATCATGGAATGCCTTTCGCTCAGCCCGCATGTTCACGGTCTTTCCGAGTTGGCAGTAAACACAGGCATAGCTGCAGGTCTTCGCCGGTATGGTGCTGACTCCCAGGCTGCGGCCCAGGCGCCTCGATGGTACAGGACCAAATGCTATCGCGCTCACATCATCGGACATCCTGCGAACCTCGGAGCATGAGGATCATCAGAGCACGTCGATCATTCGCGCCAATGCCGCCTTACCTCTGTACTCCGGTAGAATTATGGGAGCTCTCCGATCCGTTTCTATCCCGGCCTCTTTGAGGAGCTTCGCGTACCGTTTCGTGTGCTCCAGGGTCAGCCCACCCGCATCCTTGCCCGATTTTACATATTCCGCGGTGGAGATACCGGCTCTTCTCCCAAACACCATGCAGTCGAGCGTCGAATTCCCCATGAGCCTGTTCTGGCCATGTACTCCTCCGGATACCTCGCCGGCTACCCAGAGCCCTTCAAGGTTGGTCTTACCCCGGGGGTCTGTCTCCACGCCGCCGTTCTGATAGTGCAGGGTTGGGAAGACAAGAACAGGGTCCTTTCGCATATCGATGTCGAACCGGTTGAACATCCTCCTCATGCCCGGGAATGCTTTATCAATGTAGCCATCACCGTTCCGCATTTCTATGAGAGGGGTATCAAGCCACACGCCTTTGAGTCCCGTCGGGGTCGTAATACCCTTATCCCTCACATAGCACTCTCTTATCAATGCGGAAGCCTCGACATCCCTTGGCTCAAGTGGAAACACGAATGCTTCTCCATCCCTGTTGACCGGCTGAGCCCCCGAACTCCTGAGCTTCTCAGTCAGCAGGTAACCTATTATCTGAATAGGATATGCCGCTCCCGTGGGGTGATATTGAACCGTATCGGTATCCCTGAGCCTGGCACCGGCGTGATATGCCATCACGACGCCGTCGCAGGTCGCACCATAGTGATTGGTGGTCGGGAATCCACGTATGTGTAGTCTCCCGAACCCACCCGTGGCCAGAATGGTGGCCTTCGCCTGCACCACCTTGTACTCACCGGTTTCGAGGTTCCACAGGACCGCACCTGTGACCCTGCCATCACCGTCTGTGAGAAGTTCGATTGCGGGGAAGTGTTCGATGCACGGAATTCTCCGGCTCCTGAGCTCATCCCTTATGACTCTGAGCTCTTCGAGACCCGTATAGTCCCTGCAGGAATGCAACCTCCGTATGGACGTCCCGCCACCCCATTTCTCGACAAAATCTCCGTTGTCTTCCCGGTCGATCATGGTGCCCAATTCCAGAAGCCAGCGGATTATGGAAGGGGCATCTTCAACCAGGGCCCTGACTACGTCCGGTTTGTTCTTGAAGTGCCCGCCTCCCATGGTGTCTATGTAGTGGCTCTGCAAGGAGTCATTGGGCCGGTCGGCTGCCTGAGTTCCACCCTCGGCCATTATCGAATTGGCATCACCGTGTCTGAGCTTATTGGTGAGCAGAATATTCTCTGCGGCAATACCGCTCTCATTGGCCCAGATGGCCGCGGAGGTTCCGGCCAATCCGCCGCCTATCACCAGGATGTCCGGCGTATAATCGGGGTTGGACAGGTCGACCTCTCCTTGTTCCAGAAGAGGATGCGCTTCGAGCAGATCCACTACCTCGACCGGACCGACATCGCCCGCATTCATCCCGATGGATATGGTCCTCTTGCCCCCGGGGGAATAATCCGGATGGAGTTTAAGTACTTCGTCCTGCTCTTTCTTGCTCATGGCGGGAGGGGTGTAGTCCTTTCTCTTTCCCCTTGTCTTATGGACAATGGATATCATCTCCCGCATGTATTCGGGGTAACCTTCGATGTATTCAATCACACCCATCTCCTCCCGCGTGTCAGTCTGCCTCTCTCTCTCGTCCCGCATACAGAACTTCCAGCTGCTCTGTCGGAGTCCTGGTCAGTTGGTCCATCTCCTCGTCGAACTTACCGGCCTGTATCTCCTCCAACCGCCCAGAGAGGTGTTCGGGTACAGAATGTCCATAACGGCCGAACATCCTCCTGCCCAATTGGGCCACATTGTATTGCACGATCTCCGCCGGACACCTGATTGCGCACAGACCACACTGGATGCAATCAAAGGAACCCTCTGCCAGGGATTCAAAATCACCCTTGATCGCAGCCTGGACATAGTCCATGACCTCCAGGTCCTGCGGACATGACTTGGTACACGTATTGCACGATACACACCTGGCAACTTCGGGATAGAACCTGAGGAACACCGCAGCATCGAAGGTCTCATCGGCGATGTTATAGGCGGGCTTCTCAGCAGGGGCGAAGGGTATTTGAACCAGGTACATTCCATCCTCGACTCTTGTCTGACAGGCCATGCCGGTCTGAAGCTTATAGTCGCCCTCTTTCCTGTAAACCGTGGAACACGCGCCACAGAAACCCTGCCGACACCCGACGCCTCTCACGAACCTGTAACCCGCATATTCCATGGCGGTCAATATGGTCAGGTCCGCCGGAACTCTATATCCTTTTCCCATTACGTAGATGGTCACCCAATGCTCGACACTACCGGTATCAACACCCTTGGTCACGGACTTCGCTGCCTCGGCAATCCTCTCCATGATGCTCATTTCAGATTTCATAGCAATCCCCCACTTCTACTCGGGTATCAACTGCATATCTTTGAATAAGGGTTCAACTGACACGTAATTCTGATCAAATCCGCTGAATCCAGGCTCCAGATCGAATGCCAATGCCATAAGCTGAGTGAAGTAGAGAACCGGGATCTCTTCGAAATCGGGATATGTTTGCTTAACTTCCTTCTGCCTTTTGTCGAGGTTGAATGCACATAGAGGACATGACGTGGCCACCACATGTGCTCCGTCTGCACGGGCATGGCTCAGGATATCGTGCACCAGGCGGACCACGGCGTCTTTCTCATTCATGGTCTGGTAACTGCCGCAGCATAACTTCATGTAAGGATTATAGACAACTTCCGCACCCAGAGCGGAGAAGAGGTCGCTCTGGATCGTAGGTTGCTCGGGGTCGTCAATGCCCACCTCTTTGGGTCTGAGCATCATGCACCCATAGTAGGGTGCGACCTTGAGACCAGTGAGCGGTCTCTTCACCTTTTCAGATATTGCCTCTTGTCCCAGATCTCTCAGCAGCTCCAGGAAATGGACAACCGTGACATCTCCGCTGTAGTCATCCTCAAGGTACATGAAGTCGTTGATCGTCTTCAGCTTGTCAGGGTTTGCCCTCACCAGAAGTTCGGCCCGCTTCAGAGTGCTGAAACACATCGAGCACAGTGTAACCAGCCTGTTCTCATTGTCCAAGATACCATCCCGGTTCATCTCCTGAACCCGGATGAGATTTCTTATGGGAGCAACATGGTGAATCAGGTCATCGTCGGTCAGGGAAAAGACCGTGCCGCAGCAATTCCACCTGGGAAGCTCAAGCAGCTCCATCCCCAGGGCCTCTGCGGATGCCAGGGCAGAGATCTCGAAATCGCTCGCCGCCGTCTTCAGGGTACATCCCGGGTAATACGGCAATCTCATGCTGTTTGAATTCATTCCGATGTCCTCCTACCCGGTGAACTTTCTCATGCCTGCTACCAGAGCGATCTGCGGAAGGGCGGCCAGCTCGTCCCTGGGGATGGCGTTAATGTTGATGTGATCTGAGGCCTGTCTCAATGTAGTCTGCCGCAATGCCTCGGCCACCCTTGACAGATCCAGGCCGCGGGGGCACCTGACGGTGCAGGTGAAACATGATGCACAGAGCCACATCGCCTTGGTCTTGAGGACCTCGCTCTGTCCCAGTTGTACCATTCTCATCATCTGTGACGGAGTCACATCCATCTCGTCGATCATTGGACAACTTGCGGAACAAATGCCACACTGGTCACACAGGGTTATCACCTGGCCGCTCAGTTCATTTACCCTGGCCAGGAACTCCTCGTTTTCAGAGGAAATCACGAGCCTGCTAGTCATATTGCCTCCCGCTAGTCTTGGTGAGCAAGCTGGCCTGCCAGCATGCCCCTCTCTTCTCTGTTTATGGGGCCAGATCTTCTGGCGAAATCAGCGTGGTTGTTCATCTGCTTTACGAATACCCCCAACATCACCGTCACAAACTCGAAATAGCGCACTCTATCGGGTTCTATGTTCCGTTCTTTCAAAGCGGCTCTTACAGCAGCGACATTGTCTTTGATCGCGGCAACACTGTGAGGATACGGAGATGATTTCTCCTCACTCTCACCGATGAATATGCCGTCTGCCCCCATTTCGAATGCCTTCAGCATCAGTTTCGGCGTGACCCTGCTGCCGCTCGGGACGCGGATTATGCGTGTATCGGGAGAGTAGGCGAGTTTTCCCGTACCCACATTGTCGGCCAACCTGTATGTGGTGGTATCGTCTGCAAAGACCAGTATCCTGATTTCACCATCTTCCTTGCTGGCAAGAGAGGCCTTTATCTGTTCCAGGAGCTGATCGGTTGTGTAACAGTGCAGGTCCAGGGCATCCTTGGGGCAGGATGCGATGCAGCTGCCGCAGCCACTACATACCGCTTCGTTCACAGACACGATTTGTGAAGGTATCAAGGCACCCATGGGGCAGTGCTCGATGCACTCGCCGCAGCCGTCGCACAGGTCCTCATGGACGAACGCGATCACTGGAGCTATGTCATACTCTCCC
This sequence comes from Candidatus Eiseniibacteriota bacterium, assembly GCA_030622265.1. Taxonomy (GTDB): domain Bacteria; phylum Arandabacterota; class Arandabacteria; order Arandabacterales; family Arandabacteraceae; genus JAUVJV01. The sequence continues at coordinate 1,597 of JAUXGG010000033.1, read as the reverse complement.
TTGTTCATGAGCCTGGTTGCCCTGGAGGAGGCCGCGCTTGCCTGAGCAACTGTGTCCGGTATGTCTTTGGGGCCCTGCGCACACCCGCAAATGAATACACCGTCCTTCAGGGTATCAACGGGCCTGAACTTAGGATGAGCTTCCTGAAGGAAACCATCCGGGCTTTCCCCCAACTTCAGTATCCCGGCGATTCTCTTGGTGCCTTCGCTCGGACACAGGCCCACTGAGAGAACCACCAGGTCAAACTCAGACTCGATGATCTGGCGGCTGAGAGTATCTTCAACCTTGAGTGTAACCTTCTGGTTGTTTGAATTCTCGTTGACCTCCGCCACCCGCCCCCTCACGAATTTCACTCCCGTATTCTGTGCCCTCTTGTAGTATTCCTCGAAACCCTTACCGTAGGCTCTGAGATCGGTATAGAATACATATACATCCCTGGTTGGATCGGAGCGTTTCAGCAGTTGCGACAGCTTGGTCGCATACATACAGCATATTCTTGAACAATACTCATTCCCCACCTGCTCATCCCTGGACCCGACGCATTGGATGAACGCAATCCTCTTTCCCATCGGCCTTATCGGCCGGCCCTCGGAGGCATGGACGATCATGCGTTCCATATCCAACGCAGTTATTACATTCGGGGAATGTCCAATGCCGTATACCTTCTTCTCTCTCGCATCGAACACATCGTAGCCCGTAGCGACTATTATCGTATCAACGGTAAAGGTCTGCCTCTCAGGTTTCTGGTCATAGTCTATTGCGCCCGGCTCGCAGGCCTCGTAGCACCGCTCGCAAGCCAGGGGAAAGAGCCCCAGACACGCCTGAGAATCCAGGATATAGCTGTGGGGCACGGCGATCGGAGACGGAAGATATATCGCCTTTCTCGACGTGAGTCCTTCTTCATACTCGTTCGGCACCGTGACGGGGCAAACCTCTGTGCACTTGTCACACGCAGTACACTTCGCCAGGTCAACATACGTGGCCTTTCTCACTACGGTGACTTCATAGTTGCCGAGGTAGCCTGTTATGTCCTCTATCTCCGTGAAGGTGAGGAGCTCTATATTGGGATTGGAAGGAACGTCAGCCATCTTGGGTGACAGGATGCATGCCGCACAGTCCTCGGTGGGAAACGTCCTCGATAGCTGCGCCATCTTGCCGCCGATTGTCGGCTCCTTCTCGACCAGAATAACCTTGAATCCGGCATCACCAAGATCCAGGGATGCTTGAATACCCGCTATCCCGCCTCCTATCACCAGGACTCTCTTGCCGATAGGCATGGTCTTCTTGGCCAGAGCCTCATCCAGCCTTGCTTTTCCTATGGCCATCCCGACAAGATCCTTGGCCTTCTGCGTGGCAACGCTGGGAAGGTCGAAATGCGGCCACGCACATTGCTCGCGGATATTGGCTATCTCCATGACATAGGGGGAGAGATCCGCCTTCTCGACTGTGCCCATGAAGGTCTTTTCATGGAACTGGGGCGAGCACGCAGCTATCACAACCCTGTCCAGGCCGTTGTTTACAATGTCATCCAGCACCATCTTCTGGCCCACTTCGGAGCACATGTGAGAATAGTCGCGCACCAGTACGACGTCTGATT
>JAUXGG010000315.1 GCA_030622265.1 Candidatus Eiseniibacteriota bacterium | reverse complement strand
GGCCACGCAGTCATTTGCCAATACCACATTCGGCTGGCGCGGGCTGGAGCTAATGGAAGAGGGCTCGACGCCGGAGGAGGCAATGGAGGCCCTGATCGGGGGCGACGATGATCCGGACCGCAGGCAGGTGGGGATGGTGGCGGCTGACGGGGAGTCCGCCACGTACACCGGCAAGCGCTGCCTTCCCTGGGCGGGGGGGCGGAGCGGGCCCGGATACGCGATTCAGGGCAATATCCTGGCGGGCGAGTCCGTGGTCACGTCCATGGAACGGGCCTATCTGGAGACGGAAGGGACCCTGGCCGAGCGGCTGTATGCCGCCATGGCCGCGGGGGACTCCGAGGGCGGCGACGCGCGCGGCAAGCAATCGGCGGCCATGCTGGTGGTGAAGGAGGGCGCCGGCTATGGAGGGTATACCGACCAGGCTATCGACATCCGTGTCGATGACCATCCGGAGCCCTTCAGGGAACTGGGCCGGCTGCTTGACATCGCCCAGGTAAACTACACCTGGAACGAGGCCTGGACCCTCTTCACCCGGGACAAGCACGATGAGGCCCTCCCCTATATGGAGCACACGGCGAGGCTCGCACCCGAAAACGCCGAGGTGCTCTACGATCTTGCCATTATCCGGCTTGCCGCCGGCAAGCGGGCGGCCGCCCTGGAAGCCCTGGCCGGGGCTGTGACCTTGAGCCCTAAACTCAAGTACCAAGCCGGCGGAGATGATGACCTCGAGGACCTGCGCGACGACCCGGAGTTTGACAGACTCATCCAATAGAGCCCCCTGAACAAACCTTCAGGCAAACGGGTATTGGACAAGCCTTATTCCATATGCTATAATGGATCAGATGTGAGACTCCAGGTCGTTCCTTGGGAGCTCCATATCCTTGGTGTAGTGGACCAATTGGCCAGAGGAGGAGAAAGGCATGAACCTGCTTCGACACCGCTCGCTTTCGCTTCCGTTTGCCGGCTCTTTACTTATGCTTATTCTCCTGCTCCTCGCCATTTTGTGGCCCGGGGCTCCTGTGAAGATGGAGCGCGCCTCATCTGCCGTGGAGAACCTCCTGAACTCTCAGGACCCCTTCGACAGTATCGTGCGCGAAGTCACCCTGCGCGGGCTTGCCGTGCAGGCTCCGCATTCGCACTACCAAAGCTATGACGGAATAGACGTTTGCCTGCATCCGGATACCGATCCTGAGGACGCCGAGAGGATATTCCGCGAGCTTCCCACCTATTTGGGCACCAATGAACTCCTGGGTTATAACCGGCAAACCCGGTGGACCTACACAGCAACCGACGGAGCCACGGGTAGCCTCGGCGACCCCATTACCATCACCTGGGGTTTCGTACCGGATGGCACCTGGGCCGATGGCGGTTCAAGCGACCTCCATGCGGTATTCACCGCAGCGTGGGGTAACACCAACTGGATGAACAAGATCCGGAATTGCTTCGAGCGCTGGACAGCGGCTATCGGCATAACCTATATCGAGGTCTCGGACGACGGGGCCAATATGCCCGGCAGCGGCGGGTCGCTGGGCACTCGTGGGGACGTGAGGATCGGTGGCCGGTCAATAGACGGTCCCAGCAATGTGCTTGCCTACAACTACTATCCCAATGGCGGTGACATGGTTCTGGATACCGACGACATCAGTTTCTACAGTAACCCCGTCTATAACTATGCCAATCTCAAGAACGTGGTGTGCCACGAGCACGGCCACGGAATAGGCCTGGGCCACGTCATCCCGACCAATTGCACTAAGCTGATGGAAGCCTACGCCTGCGGCGGCGGTAGCTTTGTCGGACCTCAGGACGACGACATCCGCGGAGGAATGAGGAATTACGGCGATCTCTACGAGAACAATGACAGCAATTCCGATCCGTCCATCCTGGGTACCGTCGTCGACACCATGGTGGTGGAAAACCTCTCCATCGACAAGGGCACTTCCGATATCGACTGGTACCTGGTTACCCTGACCGTCACCGATATCACCATAGAGACCGATCCCGTGGGTTCGACCTATATGCTCGGCAATGAGGGCGGAACGGCGAGCTCCGCCTCCACCGACTCCATATCCGACATCGATATTGAACTGTACGACGCCGCTGGCACCACTCTCCTGGCAAGCGCAACGTCTGCCGGAATAGGTGAGACCGAGGTCTTAAGCTACATCGTCCCTGCGGTTGGAGACTACCAGATCAAGATCTACCGGAAAGAGGCTACGGGCTTAGACGTTCAGAGATACACCATGACGGCTTACTACGGTGACGGCGCAGGCGTCCCGTATGCCGATGGGAGTGCCGCAGCCGGCCTCGAGCTGTCCGCGGCGCCGAATCCCTTCGGTTTCCAGACGACTGCCAGGTTCATGGCGCATACTGCGGGGCCTTACAATATTGAAGTCTATGATGTTTCCGGCAGGCTCGCCCACAGGATTGACGGCTATGTTTCGGGTCCGGGCTGGGTTGAAGCTGTATGGGACGGCCGTAACCACCAGGGATCCAGGCTGGCGAGCGGCGTATATTTCATGCGCGCGAGCTCAGGCCGGCAGGTCGAAACCAAGCGGGTGCTCATGGTCAACTAGCTGGGGTGGAAGATCCTGCCAAGATAGCTTGAATGAAGATATTTCCGGCCTGCTCTGTAGTATCACGGGGCGGGCCGGAAGACATCTGAGAACCCGAGCCGTCTGTTTGATACGTCCCGTCTGCAAAAACCTCGAATGCCGGCTAGCGGCGGCGCTTTCTCTTCTTGCTTTCGAGATAGGCATCGAGCTCTTCGGGCGTCCTTATCATCACATCGTAGAAATCCCCGAAAAACTCGCAGTCGGGCGGGTTGTGCCGGCGGCAGGTGTTCGGCCGGTCTGCATAGATCGTGCACATATCGTCATCGGAAAGATACATGCAGCGCCCTTCGACGTGCTGGTACCACCTGTTGCTGCGGATATAGACACTGACCGTGTCGAAGCGCAGTTGCCACTTAAGATCATCTACCTCTGTCCGGTTCTCGGGCTTGCATATCCTGACCGACAGGTTCTTGCAACACAGCGCGGGACACGCGCTGCAGTCCTTATTGGCGACCGCTCGCTTCTTCACGGATGGTTCTCCCTTGTAGGCTGTTCACGATGGCTCGCTCTCATGGTATCAAGCACTGCCAGACATATGGTTACTAGCACCCGGGCACGTTTGTCAATACCTCCGGCAAAAGCGCAGCATCTTTTCGTGCGCGGCATCCTCTCACGACGCCACATTCCCGCGCAGGCTCATCTCACTTGCGAATTTCCACCAGCATATATGGATTCACGAAGCTGCCCCGAAGGAATGGAGGCAGGTTATTAAGATAGAACCTTACCAGATGGAGAAAGGGCCTGAGGGATGTTCTTTCAAAAATGC
>JAUXGG010000429.1 GCA_030622265.1 Candidatus Eiseniibacteriota bacterium | reverse complement strand
TCGACAACCTTGCCCTTGCCCTCATCACCCCACTGAAGCCCTATTACCGCCGTTACTCCCATATCGAGCAGCCCTCCAGAAGCCTGTCGAACTCGGTCTCTATTGCATCCATATCAAGCGTCCGGCCCATCTTTGCCAGAACGCCCGAGAAAGCACCGGCGAAGCGGCGAAGCTCACCGGGGCCCTTGCCGATCGGGGAGACTCTCAAGATGCTGCCTTCGAGATCGCCCTGCCCACCGGCGATGATGATACCATGATCCTCCTCAAGAGTCTCCGCGATTCGGCCTGCATCCACCCCACCGGTCCAGAAGGCAACCACGCCTGAGGCCTGTCGGCCGGCAACGGGCTTGAAGCCCGCCGCTTCGACGAGGAGCCTGATTGCAGAGGCACCCGAGCGGTTGGCGCGCCAGACGGATTCCATACCGAGGTCCAGAAGGTGAGCCAGGGAAGCCTCTACGGCGCTCACCAGCGGAATCGCAGGGGTGAAAGGAGTATCGGGAGGATACTCAGTCCGCTCCCGGGAGTGTTCCGCGCAGGGTTTGAGGTATTTCCTCACATCGAAGTAATACCTGGAAGAGGTCGTGGTCTCTACGCGCTTCAGCGCACGCTTTCCAAGGCTTAGGAATGCCAGCCCGGGGTGAGAGAGCAGACCCTTCTGCGATGCCGACACGGCGCAGTCTATGCCCCAGGTATCCACCCTGAGCTCATCCACACAGAGCGAGGCAATGCAGTCGGCGATGATGAGGATCTCGCTGCCCCGGCGGCGCTCGAGATCATGTATGGCATCGCATATGGCCTCAAGATCGCTGAGGCTTCCTGTCGATGTCTCACAGTGCGTAAGAAGGACGGCGCCTATTGCGGGGGCGGCCTCAAGGGCTGAGGTCACGCTCTCCGGCTCAGGCGACTTGCCGGGGGCGATCTCGATTCTCGTTACATCCACCCCGTAGGCTTCACAGATCTCGGCCCAGCGGCGGCTGAACTTGCCTGAGACCGGGATAAGAGCCTTATCGCCGCTCGATAAAAGGTTGGCGAGGGCGGCCTCCATCGCGCCGGTTCCTGATGAGGTCAGGGTCACCACATCTCCGGCGGTGAGGAAGGCGGCCTTAAGATGTCCGGAGAGCTCGCTCATCAGCCGGCGAAAGTCATCTGAGCGGTGGTGCAGCCCGGACCTGCCGAGCCCTTGACGTGCCTCTCTGGAGATACTCACCGGACCGGGAGTGAAGAGACTCAGCCGCTCATTACTTTTTCTATCCAACCCCAGACTTCCTTCTTTCCTGTTCCGGTCTTGGCCGAGAACACCACGAATTCTATCGCCTTATCCTTTAGTGCTCGAGATATCTGACTCATGCGGCGCTTGACTTCCCCGGCCTTGAGCTTGTCAGCCTTGGTCAAGACCACGAGGAGCGGAATCCCGAGCTCGAGGAACCAGTCGAGGGCCCCGGTGTCGCTCGCGACGGGGAAATGGCGCAGATCCCCCAGGAGCACAACCCCTTTGAGATTCTTCCGGCCATTGAGGTAAAACTCGATATCACCCGCCCACCTCGCCTGCTCGCTTCGCGATGCCTTGGAGTAGCCATACCCCGGAAGATCGACCAGTATCTTGTTACCGCCGCAGAGGAAGAAGTTGATGGTCCGGGTCATCCCCGGTTTGGAACTCACGCGCGCCATGCCGCGTCTGCCTATGAGGGTATTGAGGAACGAGGACTTGCCCACATTGGACCTGCCGCCGACGGCGACTTCGGGATACTTGGGCCCGGGAAGCGTACTGGCCGTGAAACAGCCTAGGAACTGAACATCCATGTCGGCTCGCCGCGGGGTCGAGGGTCTCCCGCTACCTCATGAGGACTTCGACTTCCGTTTCCTTGTGCTCGAGGCGCGGCTGAGCGTAGGCTCTTCCTTCGCCCCGATGAACCCTTCGGTTATTGTACAGCCCTTTACGTCCTTGCGCGACGGAAGATCAAACATCAGGTCGAGCATTCTCTCCTCGAGAACGGACCGCAGGCCCCGCGCGCCCGTGTTCCGGCTGATCGCGGCCGTTGCTATGGCATTCAAGGCCTGGTCCTCGAACTTAAGCTTAACGCCTTCCATCTCGAACATGTATCTGTACTGGCGGCAGAGCGCGTTCCTGGGCTCGGTCAGGATCCTGATGAGCTCGTTCTCGCCGAGCTCCTCCAGTGCACACATGACAGGCAGCCTTCCCACCAACTCCGGGATGAAACCGAATTTCAGGAGATCATCCGGCTCGGCCAGGGCGAGGATTTCGCTGAGCTTCCTGTCCTTCTTCTGCTTGACATCAGCCCCGAAGCCGATGGTGCTGGCTCTGATGCGCTTCTCGATTATGCGGTCGAGGCCGTCGAAGGAGCCGCCGCAGATGAAGAGGATATTCTTGGTGTTGACCTCTATGAAACGCTGCTGCGGGTGCTTGCGCCCTCCCTGGGGCGGCACATTGGCAACCGTACCTTCCAGGATCTTAAGGAGCGCCTGCTGCACGCCCTCGCCGGATACGTCC
>JAUXGG010000070.1 GCA_030622265.1 Candidatus Eiseniibacteriota bacterium | reverse complement strand
TTGGAAGGAAACTCAAGATGTCCGCGCCGGCGTCGGTGGTAACCGCACTTACCTATACCTTCTGCGGATTCATGGTAACCCGGTACGGCCAACCCACCTTTGTCTCGACCGCCAGCTGGCTGCCCGCGGTCCTCTACTTCGGGGAGCATCTCATCGAGCGGCCGAGCTTCCGGAGGGTGGGGCTCCTGAGCCTGGTCGTGTCACTCTGCATGCTCGCAGGGTTTCCCCAGCTCGTGCTTATCATAATCTATACCCTCCTGGGCTATATGTTAATCAGGCTCGCTCTCCTTACCCGGCGGCCCCGGCGTGCGAGGCTTGCTATTCTGTTGGCCGTGCTTCTGGCCGTGGGTGTGGCCTGTCTGGTTTGCGCATTTCAGATCCTTCCGACATATGAGTTGAGTCGCTTCTCCTTCAGAAAGGTGCTGCCCTACGAGATGGTCTTGAGCAGCGCCCACCACCGGATGGTCTCCCTCAAATACTTCATTCCCGACATACTGGGGCATCCCCGGGACATAGGAGTCCTGAGCACCAACCTGAAGAAGGTGGCATCCGAGCCCGCGTTCAGGCAGAACTATGTGAGCACCACGGGATATGTGGGAGTGCTGCCCCTGCTGCTCGCGCTCGTTGCGCTGAGCAGGCCGCGCAAGAGGCTCATTCCTTTCATCGTGCTTCCGGTCCTGGCCCTGCTGGTGGTTTTCGGATCACCTCTTCTCGAGGTGTTCTACCGCCTGCTTCCCGGCTTTAACTTCTCACGCATAGACCGGGTGATCGTGGTTTACATGGTCTCGATGGCGGTGCTGGCCGGATACGGCCTGGACGAACTCAGGGCCGATTCCGTTTCCAGGAGGAGTCTCTTGACAGGCCTTGGCTTCCTCGCCTTTGTGGCCGCGCTGGCCGGCTGGCTATTCGCGTCCGGCCTCAGCCTGATTCACGCCGTGGTGGGAGGCGATCTCTCCAGGGAGGCATACATTGAATTCGCCTCGCGCAAGGTCTACTGGTTCATCGCGCTTGGGATCTTGAGTTCATTGCTGGTTCTCCTGAGGCGCTGGCCCAGGTTCGGGAAGGGTATTCTCTTCGCCGGGGTGGTGGGAGTGCTCATGCTCGATCTCATTCCCAACGGGATGGGATTCAAGGTGACGCAGCCGGCGGAGAGGATCATGCCCAAGAGCTCCCTGGTGGATGCTCTCAAGGCCGACGAGGGCCAGTGGAGGTTTGTGAAGTTCAGGGGAGACGTCATACCATCCAATACGGCGACCATTCTCTCGCTCGACGACGTCCACGGCTATGATGCGCTCAACATCAACCATTATCTGGAAGTGCTGGGCGCGGTGGACTCTACCGTGACCGGTGTCGGCAATGCCGCACTCCGGCGCAGGATCGGTCCCGTGGTCGACGAGGAGGCGCTGGACTCGAAAATCCTGGACCTTTTGAATGTCAAATACGTTTTAACCTTAGGGGAGCGAACGGGGAAATGGCGGCAGCCCGCCGCCCTCGTGAACGAGGATCATCTGCCGAGGGCATTCCTGGTCGGCCGGCCGCGTTTCTTTGACTCCTACGAGATGATGCTTGATTATATGAAGACGGGGGAATTCGATCCCGCGGGCGAAGTCCTGCTGCTGGCCGGGTCAGAAGAGACACCTGATGAGGCGGAGCCTGATGCCGCGGCGGGTGAGGTCAAGGATCCCGAGATCATCACCAAGGGTGATGTTGATGGATCAGTCGAGACGCTTGCTTACGGGCCGAACGGGATGGAGTTCGCCGTCGAGACCGCGGAGGAGTGCTACCTGGTGTTCTCAGAGGTTTACTATCCCGGTTGGAGGGCGTTCGTCGGTGGCTCCGAAGAGGAAATGCTCCGGGCGGACTATGCTTTTCGGGCGATCAGGCTGGGGCCGGGTAGCCACACAGTCAAGATAAGATACACACCGCTATACTTCCGCATAGGCCTGCTTCTTTCGCTTGCCGGCCTCGGCTTCATCGGGGTACTGATCACTTCGGGACGCCGCCTTTCGCTTGACCCGGGAGGTCCGGCAGCATGATATCGCGGCGCGCCTGCTTGATCGGCGGCCTCCTGGTTTTCGCGGCCGCCTTCATTTACTTCGCTTCCTATGCGGGGTACGGGCTGGCCTATGACGAGGGCTATCTCCTGGATGGGGTGGAGCGGTTGATGGACGGCCAGCTCATCTACAGGGACTTTCACCACACCTATGCCCCGGGGCGCTTCTACGCGGTGGCGGCTGCGTTCAGCCTGTTCGGTAAGAACATCATGGTGGAGAGGTACATATTCGTCTTTCTCCAGGCCTTGAAGTGCAGCCTCGCGTTCACAATCGTGGCGGCGCTGACCGGGAGCTGGCTGGCGCTGCTCGCGCCAATGATGCTCATGCTCGCGCCCGGTCCCTGGCATAAGGTCTTTTTCTCAAGTCTCGGGTTCCTTGCGCTCTATGTCATGATCCGGTCATTGAGGAGCCCTCCGCGCCGGTTGATCCTGACAGGGATCGTGATCGGCATTTGCGCCGTTTTCAGGCAGGACGTCGCGGGCTTTGCCGTGATCGGAGGCGTGATCGGAATGGTGATAGATGCCCTCGCGAAGAGGGGGCAGGGCAAGGTGTGGAGAGACGTGGCGGCGCGGGTGGCCTTTCTTGCGCTCGGCATCGCCATCATAGGTATCCCGGTGCTGCTCTTCTTCCACTTCCAGGGTGCGCTGGGGCCGATGTTAAGGAAGATGACGCGCGAGGGCATGATAGATAACATGACCAACCGTGTGGCATATCCATCAATCACGGCCGTCGGCGGCCTCGATCGCGCCTACCTCGCCCACGTCCTTCCCGTGCGGCTTCTCTTCTACCTGCCCTTCGCGGTCTATGCCCTGGCGCTCATCATGGTGACGAAGCGCGCCGCCGGCAGACGCTGGACGGCAAACATGACACCATTCGTGGTGGTCCTGGTGGCCGGTGTGATGGCTTTTAACCAGAGTGTCTGGCGCTCCGATCTCGGCCATTTGCTCCAGAGCATGCAGTATGTCCTTCTGCTGGCGACGCTTGTGGTGGCCTTCGCGTCATCGGGCCTGGAGGGGCGCTGGAAAGCCCGGAGGCGGCTTAAGTCTGCAGCCCGCCTGGGCCTGATATTCGTGATCCCGGCGCTGCTTGTGTGGGCATCGGTCGGCATTGTCAAAGGGGTCACCGACACCGAGACGATGAAGAGGTTCTACAGAGAGGGTGTATCCATCGGGGATACCGAGTACCTGGGATCGATCGCCGTACGCCTTGGCAATGACACCAGATTGGGACTCGAGCGGGTGCCGGTCCGTGTCACTCCGGGCCAGGCCAGGTTCTTCACGGTCCTTGGTGACTACCTCGATCGTCACACCTCCCCGGGGGATTATGTGCTTGCAGTACCTCAGCTCCAGATGCTCTATTTCTTCTATGATCGCCGGAATCCAACCAGATACGCGCACTACCGCAGGGGGCTGGATCCCGGGGAGGAAGCCAGGTACATTGAGGACATAGGCGCTCACGAGACGGAGTACATATTCCTCACCGAGCCCTTTGATGGTGGTGGGCTGGGGCAGACCAAACAGAGCTTCGGCGAATACGCGGTTCGGGTCAAAGCCTGGATTCTTGAGAACTATGCCCCGGTGGACCGCATAGGGTCGGTGCAGATACTCCGCAGGAAACCATGACCAGGTCAGGCACATTCAAGGCTATGAGGCTCCTTGTGAGCGTCGGGCTCATCGCGTTTCTGATCTACAGGCTTGATCTCGACGAGGTGGGCGGCCACTTCAGGGGGCTCGCCGTCCTTCCGCTCTGCCTCGCCGCGCTTGCCGATTTCGGCGTAATACTCGTGAACTCGCTCAGATGGCGTGTTTTGCTCAGGGCCAGGGGAATACGCTCATCCCAGGCACGCCTCCTCTATTACTACCTGGTCGGCAATTTTTTCAGCGCCTTCCTTCCGACGGCCGTGGGTGGCGACGTTGCGCGGGTGGTGGGCCTGTCCGCGGGGACTCCCCGGCGCGCCGACGTCTTCGCGTCGGTTCTCCTGGAGCGCCTCCTGGGCTTTTTCGTGCTTCTGCCGATCGGGCTCTGCGCGATTCCCTTCGTCGGCGGCGAGCGAGTCAACTGGGGCGTGATCGCCACGGTCTGGGTGATTGCGGGCCTGATCTTCCTCCTCGCGTTCATCGTGATGCTGCGTCCGGTGGCGAGGCAGCTCTCACGAGTCCTGGATCCCCTGCTGCGTCCATTCGGCAGGTTCAGGGCGCGTGAGAGAATCGAGCGAGCCTACGAGGCCGTCGTCAGCTACAGGTGCTGCCGGCCGGCCCTCATCCAGGGGTTTTTCATTTCGGTTCTTTCGCGGCTGCTCTGGATCACCGGCTGTTACATGGTTGCCAGGGCCTTCTCGATCGATCTGAGCTTCCCCACGCTCCTGCTGGTGGTTCCCATCGTGGAGCTGGCGCGCATGATCCCCATATCGATAAGCGGTATCGGGGTGCGGGAGGCGACCTTTGTCGCTCTCTTGAGGCAGTTTGGAGTGGCCGACAGCCTGGGCTTCGCATATTCAGTCGTGGTTTACATTGTGTTCATGCTGTTCGCCCTGATCGGGGGACTGCTCTACGCGGGCAAACAGTTCACCTTGAAAGACATGGGGCCTGAGTCGTGAATCCTAAGGTACGGACCGTGCTGGTTGTTGCCCTGTTCGCGGTCGTGGTCGCAGCTTTCTTCCAGGACGTGCTTTTCGATGACAGGGTGCTCATAACCTCAAACACCTTCATGTGGTCGCCATGGAGGGCAACGGCCTCGCGCGAGGATCTCTCTCAGCCCAGCTACCGCACGGACGCCGCCCGCACGTATTTCCCGCGGAGAGTCGAGATGTCGCGGAGCATAGCCTCAGGGAGGTTCCCGCTCTGGAGCCCGGATGTCTTCTCCGGCTACCCGTTCTTCGCGGACCCGCAGTCCCGGGTTCTCTACCCGGTCTCCCTCATGCTCGTGCCGGCGAATCCGGCAAGGGCCATGGGTTACGATGCGGCGATCCATTTCCTCATCGCCATGGTCGGAATGTACTTTTTCCTGAGAGCCACCGGCGGAACGGTGATGGGAGGGATGGTCGGGGGCGTGACTTTCGGGCTTTCCTCATTTTTCTTCCTGAGGACGGGGCACCCCACCTTTGTTGCCACCGCAAGCTGGATACCCTGGATGTTCTATGCATACGAGAGATCGAGGCGCTCTCCGCGTTCGGGCGGCCTGCTGCTTATCCTCTTTATGGCCCTGGGCTACCTGGCGGGCATGACGCAGATCTTCATGTTCGCCGTCGCCGCCCTTGTGATTTACGCAATCGAAGATGGCTTGGAGGGCATGTTGGGAGGGGACCGGTTGAGCCCGCTCAAGAAGCTCGGGTTCATCGCAGTCACGGGTCTCTTGAGCGCTCTCGTGGTTGCGGTCAATCTCGTCCCGTTTATCGAGCTTATCCGCAACTCCGGCGGGCCGAGCTTCAGCTATGAATTGATGAGACACGAGCATCTCTGGGAACCGGTCTTTCTCCTGAGGAGCTTCGCTCCCGACCTCTTCGGCAATCCCATCGAGGGTACCAGCTGGGTGGGGCTCATCAAGGGCGCGGTTCACCCCTATAATAGCGGTTTCCACGTTTACTGCGGCGCCGGCGGCCTGGTGATGGCGCTGGCAGGCCTGGTGTTCGTGCGCGCCTCTCGCCACATCCGCGGCCTGTTATTGCTTCTCATTCTGAGCGTGGGTGTTGCGACCAGCGCTATTTTGCTCAAGGTCATTTATACTGTTTTTCCTCCCGCCGCTTACTCGCAGGTCGACCGGGTTTCAGTGATCGCCTGCTTTGCGCTCGCGGCACTTGCCGGAAAGGGTATCTCGCTTGCCGGGAGAGCCGAAGCCGGATCGGGCCGAAGGCGCTACAGCGCCGTGTTGATGCTGCTGGCCCTGGCGGCATTCGCCGGTTACCTGGTCTTTGTCTTCAAGAGCGGGAGTCTCTTCTCCGGCCTTATCAGAGAGGCGCGGATGCTGGCCGGTGAGCCCTGGTTCCAGAAGGGCGGATTCAAGCTCATAATCTGGGTGAGAGAATGCGAGGCCGCGTGGCTTGTCTATGAGAAAACCCAGGTCGGCCTGAGCGTGCTTTTTACCTGCCTCTCGGCCGCGCTTGTAACAGTCTATCTTCGGTGGCGAAGGAGGGGAGTAATCCTCCTTGCAGGCTCACTCCTTCTGCTCACGCTTGCCGCCGATCTCCTTGTTGCCGCGCGAAGATACTATGTTACCCAGCCTGCCGGCTGTCTCGAGAGGACCGAGGGGATAGACTTCGTGTCGAGGTCTCTGAGGCCGCCGGGGAAGTGGAGGGCGGGCAGCCTGGTCTATCTCTCTCCCGTGTTTCCGGCCAATTTGCCGCTCCTTTTCGGGATTCCCGTTTTCGAGGGGCTGAATGCCGTTCCTCCGGCGGCCCACTCGAGGCGGGTCGCCTGGGCCAGGGGATCGGGTGACGCCCTCGGGGCTATGGGGACCGCCACCGGAAGGCTGGGCGACCTCATGGCGGTGCGCATGTTCATAGGCGACAGGATGCTGGCCGAGGCCGGTTACGCCACCGGCTTTCGTCCCCTCTACGAGGGTGACATAAATGTCTATGACAATCCCGACGCGCTTCCCAAGGGGATCTGCATCGATAAGGACCTTTTCACCGCAAAGGGCCGTCGCCAGGGCGGAGCCGGCGAGGTCAAGCTGACGGAGCACCTCGACGAGTTGCACCTCAATATATGCGGGCGGTGCGTGATTGACCTGTATCAGCCGGAACTCGTGGAGCTTTCGGTTGAAGCCGACAATGACTGTTTGCTGCTCTTTCAGGACACGCACTATCCGGGATGGAAGGCCTACGTGAATGGAGAGCCCGTCAAGATTCTGGATACCGATCTGGGCATCCGGGCGCTTGAGATAGAGCGCGGAACCCATAAGGTCTCGATGAGGTTCTCACCCCGGAGCCTTCACATAGGTATGATACTCTCGATTGTGGGATTGCTCGCCGCCATCGTGTACTTCAGATTCGGCGCGCGCGCGGCGGATGAGTGAGCCGATCGGAAACATACCACCGGCAGAGTACGAAGAGGTGTACCATGAGAGTCAGCAGATTCCAGCCATTGTGGCTGGAGTCACATAACCGGGCCTCCGGAAAAGGTGGGGCGGTTCACCTGACAGTCGCGGGGCCGATCTTGAGTGTGGTCTATGCGTTCAAAGCGAAAAACCGGCAGGAGTAAGAGGCCCGGGCCGCCGGCGCAGGAGAAGCGGGCGACGAACCGGGCGGCGAACCAGGTGGCGAACCGGGCGGCGAACCAGGCGGCGGACCAGGCGGCGAACCGGGCGACGGACCGGGCGACGGACCGGGCG
>JAUXGG010000313.1 GCA_030622265.1 Candidatus Eiseniibacteriota bacterium | reverse complement strand
GCCTGGTCGGTATACCCTCCATAGCCGGCGCCCTCCTTCACCACCAGCATGGCCGCCGATTGCTTGCCGCGCGCGTCGCCGCCCTCCGAGTCCCCCGCTGCCAAGGCGGCATACAGCCGCTCGGCGAGGGTCCCTTCCGTCTCCAGATAGGCCCGCTCCATGGACGTGACCACGGACTCGCCCGTCAGGATATTGCCCTGAATCGCGTATCCGGGCCCGCTCCGTCCCCCCGCCCAGGGAAGGCAGCCCTTGCCGGTGTACGTGGCGGACTCCCCGTCAGCGGCCACCATCCCCACCTGCCTGCGGTCCGGATCATCGTCGCCCCCGATCAGGGCCTCCATTGCCTCCTCCGGCGTCGAGCCCTCTTCCATTAGCTCGAGCCCGCGCCAGCCGAACGTGGTATTGGCAAATGACTGCGTGGCCACGGCGCCGACTCCCGCGCGGGCCCACGGGACGACCGCTCCGACCGCGAAGAACCTGGATGCCACGGCAATGCCCAGCTCCCCGGTCACCGAATCCATGGCGACTATTGAGAAAGTGGCGACCGGCTGCTCCGTCGCCGGCTGCTCCGCATGTCTGCCGGGTACCGGGCCGGCCTGACTGAAGAAGCCAAAGGAACTCAGGAGAATCAGGAGAATCAGGTGCCGGATTACAGGTGCGGGATTGGCGATCATGGTCTTTTCCTCACTTGATCAGCACCACCCGCCTGACCTCGGCATATGGACCCGAGGACACTCTGATGAAGTAGATCCCGGGAGAAACCCCGGCACCTGTCCGGTCTCTTCCGTCCCAGTTGACGGTTCCCGAGCTTCTTCCCCTCATCGCGGGGGTGAGCGACACGATCATCCTACCCTGGATGTCATGAATCTCAACGGAAGCTCCGCCGCCGGGCGGAAGGGCGAAGTTGATCGCAGTGGTTTCCCTGAAGGGGTTGGGGCCTACAGTGAGCAACCGGTTCGCCGTCTCGCCGGTTATTCCACTGGTTGTGAGCGGGAAGAGCGCGTACTCATCCTCTTCGACATTGCCGTTTCCATCGCCCGCGGGCGCCTGGTCCTGTAACACGCCTGCGTCGGGGGAGGCATAACCCGCCACAGCTATATAGACCTGAGCGGGAAGAGGGCTTCCCAGGTAGGTCTCCAGATTGACGATACCCTCAAGATAGGCGCCCGAGGCACAGTCGGTATCGGTGGTAATCACGGTCTCCAGGCCGTCGAACCAGCCGCACCAGTTGTTGGTGTCCTCATTACCCATATAAAGCACCCTGCCGGCAACCGTACCGGCCTTGGCCCAGGGCGAGGCCACAGGTGTGGCGAGGCCCTCTCCGACCAATATGAAGTGATCGTCATTCGAGGTCTGGCCAACACCCTCCGTGGCCAGGTAGAGATACTCACCGTCCCAGTCGGCATAGAGGTTAAGGCCATCGCTTGACGCCACAAGTGTGGCCGTGCTATCGAGCGAGCCGTCTATCACGTGGGATGGGCTGCCTGAGGATGGGCCAACCCATACATGCTGGACAGGACTCCGCTTGATGTTTCCGAGCGAGTCCTCGGCTTCAACATAGTAGTCGAGCAGCAGCTCGGAGATTCCCGATACGTGGACATAGTATTCGTCGGCGATATAGTCCGGCAGCACCGAGAAATCGATGCCGGGATCATTGAAGAAGTTGCCTTTGGGGAAATCTCGGTAGTTCATGGAGAGAGCCTGCCATGTGCCCACTTCCGCCCCGCCGGCGTAGGTCTCATTATGATCACTGGATGTTGAGTTGGCGCCGTCGGCATCGATGCGGTACTTAAGTTCCACGCGCGCAAGGCCGGATACATCGTAAGCGAAGGTCCACACATAGAAATCGCTGGGCATGTCCGCACCTGCTCCGCCTGGATAGCCCCACAGGGCGCCGCCGCCCTTGCCTCCCGGGTTCCACGGGAGCCGCTGGGGAAGCCAGATGGTTGGGGCAACGGTGTCACCACCGCCGGCAATGACCGGGTCCGCGTACATGACTGCCGCATTCGCGGCCAGGGTCGGCTTTATCTCCATATCCAGCGAAGTGCCGTAATACATGTAGCCGCTCTCGTAGCCTGAGAGCAGGTGGTGCCAGGCCTTCTCCACGCTGCCGGCACCGGTCGTGGGATCGAAGATCCTCATTGGGTCGGGTTCGGTCCCGCCGATCGCCTCGGCGGTTTCCACGCGGTTCTGTGCTGCCGTCAAGACGGCCCAGTTCCGCTCATCCTCGGCCCATCCTCCGGGGATGTCGAAATCACCATACTGGTTTACGAGCGGCCAGTTCCAGTTGATAAACTGGGGGGAGCCGAAGTCGCTGTCCGCGTTTACCCATCCGCCATCCTCGACGTGTGCGATGTCGGCGGGATCCACCGGGTGGTCCGCCAGGTACTCAGCGACCGTGGTCGGTTCATAACCCTGTGCTGCCGCCTGGTGGGAAAAGCCCGTCACATTCTCGTTATAGTATGAGTAACCGCCCGACCAGGCATTGTCGCCATCGTGGGCGAGGAGGATCAGCATGGGATACGTCGGGTCATTGTAGGAGGCGATAGCGTCTATCTCGCCGGTGCCGTAAGTGCCATAGCCCTCGTTCCAGCTCATCGCATTGGCCGCCGGCACCACTATGATCGAGTGCGCCTCGCCTGTGGCCGGGTCCACATACCGGGCGTAGTGAGGCCTGTAGCCGTAGGGCGGCGGGGTCTTGACCGTGACCCCCCGGCTTATGGAGGTGGTCTCGTAGTAACCCTGCGCCGGGTTGACCTGGTCGGCCCTGTTGGGCGGATCGCAGTTATCCTCGTGAGCTACATATGGATAATCCTCGCATGCCCGGGAGATGTGGACATCCGCGACGATCACCCACTCAAGGCCCATCTCGGCAAGAACCGGGATCATGCGCTCGGAGAAACAGGTCTCGGCGGGGAAGTAGCCTTTCGAGAAGTTGGTATCTCCCCAGGCGACCTCATACGCCGCCCTGGCAACCTGGATATCCCTGCGGAGAGCATTCTCATCCATCAGGGGTGCGACCGGGTGATGCGCGGCAACCAGGCACTGGGCCAGCCGGGAACGCCCGCCCGATGTGGTCCAGGATCTCGCGGTCCGGTAATCACTGTACCAGTTGGATGCGTAACGTCCCCCGTTCCAGCCATTATCCCCCAGGCTCTTGACGTTCTCGATAAGAGCGGAGGCGAAGCTCATCTGGGCCCCTGCGTCCGGAAGATCCAGGATCATGCTGACCGCGGTCCTTGGATAATCCTGGTAGTCATGGACGCGGTCATCCTTGTTGAAAATCTCAAAGACATCATTCTCACTGTGCCCGAGCGTGATGGTCTCATAAGCCATCTCGTAGCGCGACGGAGACCAGGTGCTCTGGTCAGGCCAGTAAATCGGCTGGTGCATATGCCAGAGGTAGGT
>JAUXGG010000163.1 GCA_030622265.1 Candidatus Eiseniibacteriota bacterium | reverse complement strand
GCTGTCTACAACCCTTAAGTGAGAAGGGCAAGGCAGGGACAGCGCCACTGTGGCGCTGTCCCTGCCTCTTTGTTATCTCCTTGACGCCTCTACCGGCATCGATTTAGCTCGCCAACAAGTGCTACGAGGGCTGATATCGAGATCATTATCGGGGTATTGGCCATCACCAGGTCGCTCATACCTGTCCCGCTTTGTTTCTGCAGGTGGGGTTGGATCACACAGGGACCGGCAAAGCGCTGGAACTATTGCGGCAAGCCGCTGGATTTGGTATGGTCTCGGTTATGGAAATGAACATGGCGCAGCGAAGGATCACCCAGGAAAGAATCCGGAAGAAGGAAAGGCGGATCGCCTATCTCTCGATGGAGATAGGAATCGCGCCCAAGATGCCGACCTATAGCGGCGGGCTGGGCGTTCTCGCGGGTGACACCATCAAGTCAGCTGCCGATCTCAAGGTTCCGGTTGTTGCCGTTACCCTGATATACAAGAAGGGTTACTTCCGGCAGGAAATCGACGAGAAGGGGAGACAGCATGAGCTCCCCTGTGAATGGAACCCCCGTAAGTTCATGAAGATGAGGCCCCAGACCGTGGAAGTCCACATCGAGGGCCGCCCAGTCAAGGTGCAGGCCTGGGAGTACCGGGTGCGAGGCGCTACGGGCTACACGGTTCCGGTCTTCTTTCTTGACACCGATATTGAGGGTAACAGCGAGTATGACCGAAGCCTGGTTTACCATCTCTATGGCGGCGATGAGAAATACCGGCTCGCGCAGGAGATCATATTGGGCATCGGGGGCGTCCGGATAATCCGGGAACTCGGTTATCAGCATATCCGGCGCTACCACATGAACGAGGGACACTCCAGCCTGCTGACGCTCGAGCTCTTGCGCCAGAAGGAGATCACCGATCCGGATTCCCTCCAGGTGGATGAAATCAGAAAGATGTGCATTTTCACTACCCATACGCCCATCCCGGCGGGGCATGACCAGTTCTCGTATCGGCTGGCCCGCAAGGTGCTGGGTGACTTCCTCCCAATCAAGATTATCAAGGCATTCGGCGGGAAAGACAATCTCAACATGACTCGGCTTGCCCTCAACCTCAGCCGCTATGTTAACGGCGTGGCGAAGGAGCATCAGCGCGTCTCAAGAGAGATGTTCCCGGGCTACCAGATAGACTCTATAACCAATGGAGTTCACGCCTGGACCTGGACTTCCGATTCGTTTCGCGACCTTCTTTCCCGCTTCATACCCGGGTGGAAGCATGCGCCGCTCAGCCTGCGCTATGCAATAAGCCTTCCGGATGATGAGATCTGGAACGCTCACGTTGAGGCCAAGCGGAAGCTGATCGACTATGTGAATGCCACCACGGATGCCGAGATGGATCCCGAGGTTATCACTATCGGCTTCGCAAGGCGGGCAACGGCCTACAAAAGGGCAGATCTTCTGTTCATGGATATGGCGAAGCTTAGGCGAATCGCGCGCAAGGTAGGGAAGATGCAGTTCATTTATGCCGGCAAGGCCCATCCCAAAGACACCGCCGGCAAGAAGCTGATAAGAAAGATCCTGAGCAAGGCAAGGGAGCTCAAGGGCGAGATCGAGATAGTGTATCTTGAAGACTATAATATGAGGCTAGCCAGGCTTCTGGTGTCCGGGGTCGATGTCTGGCTCAATACGCCGCGGCGGCCGAGGGAAGCCTCCGGGACGTCCGGCATGAAGGCCGCCCTGAACGGTGTGCCGAGCCTCAGCTCCCTGGACGGCTGGTGGATAGAAGGCTGCATCGAGGGTATGACGGGCTGGGCGATCGGGTCCCTGGGCACGGAGATTCCCAGTGACGAGGAGTCCGCGAAGTCGCTTTACTATAAACTGGAGAGAGAAGTGATCCCCACCTTCTACTATGACAGAAAAACGTGGGTGGAGATGATGAGACTATGCATCGCCATCAATGGTTCTTTCTTCAATACCCACCGCATGGTTCATCAGTACATGGTGAGCGCTTACACTCAATAGCAGACGCGGTAGCGAGTATCTCGGGGAGTACAGATCGGTACAGACAAAGCAACGGGGCCGGATACCCGGCCCCAATGATCGTGCTCTGATTATCCTCGAACTTCTCAGGCGGTGAACGCCTGGTTACTCCGTGAACTCCTTCTTGACTTCACCCAGGGTCTTGGATTCTGCCTTTGGGGTTCCGAGCAGCGTACCGCCATCCCCGGGATAGCACCCTTCGGGGATATCGCCGCCTACCCGGACCCTGTAGTAGTCACCACAATCCTCTATCTCGATCTCGATCCGCTTCTCGCCGTCACCGGTCTCGACATCGACCAGGCAGGCATTAAAGCCGGCCATTACCATCACATCCTCAGTGTCCAGGGCCTTCCCGAACTCTTGGGCGATGGCGTCCATATCTACGCTGGTGGCGTCCGCGATCTCCAGCGTCGCCTGGTATCCGGTTGTCCTTGTATATGAGATGGGAACCGCAAGAAGCACGGCCGCCACAATGGCGATGCCCAGGACCGTGGTCATCGCCGGATGAGTCTTGAGCGAGTGAAGAGCTTTCATCAAAGATCCCTCCCTGGACCTGCGCAGGTTATGCTTCCAGAGTGCCTGCGCGGTCTTATCTATCGTGGGTAGGTGTCGCTTGCTTTGATCACCGAGCGCCCTGATATCCGTTTCGACTTTGTCAGGATCCATGCGCCTGCGATGCTTGTCGCCGGGGAAGTTCATGGCGTCTCACCCTCCGTTAGGGGCGCGCTCCGGTTGGGACACCCCATAGGCTTCAGTGCCCCGCTTGCCGGGACCGTCCTGAAGAGCGATGTGGTGCCTGAGGCGGGGATTCCCCGCTCCGGATGTTCGCCCTGCGTTGAAAAGCCCAGCCTCTCATAGTGTCTGCGGAGTCGATCGCGCCCCCGATTGAATGGCCGCGATCTCCTCGACGGAGAATCCCTCCAGTTTGAATAAGACCACGGCCTCGCGCTGCTCGGGGGAAAGGTTCGCAAGCGCCCGGGCTATGCGATCCGCCCCACGCCGCTCGTCGTCCGACGATGCACCATTCTCGCCGGCCATATCTATGCTTGTTCCGTCCTTCCTCTCCATAGAAAGGAAGCAACGCCAGAAACCACGCCGGGAACGATTCCGGTGCACCGAGAGAAGAAGCGAGTAAAACCAGGGCCGGAAGCGTGACTCATCACGCAGGTTGGAGAGCTTCTCGTACGCGCGTATCACAGTCTCCTGGAAGAGGTCGTCACCATCTTCGGCCGAACGGCTGAGGCGCCGCGCGGTGGCTGCTGCCTGATTATGAAAAGGTCTCAGTAAATCGATCAGGCGCTGCCAGGATTCCGTGGGTTCCACGATAAGTCTCCATCCTCTGGCAGGGTTAACACCATCCGTCGCCCTCATTAGATAGACACCCGGAAGGTGCCCCCGGGTCGCAGGAGAATGATTCGATCTGGGCCCAATTCAACCTATGGGGCTACTCTATGATACAGCTGGGAGGGGCGCGGGTTCCCCGGGGAGATTGCCGGAGGTCTTGATCTTCGCGGCCCTACTCTAACTCAAACGGATATATGACCTTCCAGTCGTTCTTCATATCGACAACGATCCAGTCCCTTGCGCCGGCTCCATCCAGCGCTTTGTCAAGACGGTTCACTTGGGATTCCCTGTCATGAGCCCGATGACGTTCGGCGTCCGCATGATGGACCATCAGCATAAAGCGCTCATCGTCTTCCGTCGCAGTCCACGGTCCCCATGCGCTTCGTGGTAAGGGGTTCGGAAAAGAGGACAGCGCCCTCTCGAGGCGCTGTCCTCAATCGTCAATTATATGTGAGCCCAAACTAGAATCGGATCCCGAGTCCTATCACCGGGCCGTGCTCAGTAGCTTCATACCGGTAGTAGTCACTATCGCCGATCTCGCCCTTGACGTAGTTGTCGTGCTTCCACTTGTACTGGAGGCTGAGGTCAAAGTGATTTGCGAACAGCCAGGCAACACCGAAGTTGAAACGCCAGTTGAGCTTGGCCAGGGTACACAAGCCACCCACGTCGCCCCTGATAATCGGGCACCACTTCGAGTTTTCACCCAGCGGTCCGTAATACCGGATCCCGAAGAATGGCACGTAGAAGGTCTCGCCGAAGCTCAGGCTGAGCTCGTCCGGTCCATCCGTGGGTTCGAGCGTGACATCGTGGTTCACAAGGCGCATGCCGAAAATCACGTCGGAAGCCGGCATGCTCTTGTTGAACTGGTATCCGACAAAAAGCTCGTGCTCGCCGATCTCCAGGGTGGTCTTGATATCAGCCTCGGGATCGTCATAGCATTCCCAGTCTTCGGGAATAGCCATACACTGGTCCTTGCTGATCTTAGCGAAGTTGAGGTCGAGCGCAAAAGCCCACCGGGCCTTCTTCAGATGAATGAAACCCGAAAAACCATAGTCCAGATGCTTTGCAAATCGGTCGGTGCTCAGATCTACCGGGAATTCCGGGCAATCATCAAAAGGCGATGATGTTGCCGCGTAACCCGATGTATTGATGACATAGAAAGATGGCGCGACATAGAAGTTGTAGTCATCGAAGCCTTTCTCGGGGTTGAGTGCTTGACCAAAAGCCGGAGCCGCCACGAGCAAGGCTATAAGCACCAGTACGAGCGAACCTGCTTTCATTGAAAGACCTCCTTTCCAAGGCCTGGATACACACCGCTTTCGAAAGAGCTTGTTGGTGTACTGAGGGATGAGCCTGCGGCTGTCAACCATTTTCGCTGGCTTGTGGTTACAACATAGAAATGTCACCCTGTCTTAAGGCCTCCTCTTTGAGGGCCTCGTGTCTTTGCTTCTTGGTTATCCTGGTGATCTTCCTGTGCCTGAGTTTCCTGCCTTTATGCAGGACCGGAATCCTCCCGTTGAGATACCCCCTAACTTGAGTGTTCCGTAGAACCGGGTTCGGCATTTTCCTTCACGCTTGACAAGGGGGGGGCATACCAGTCTACAGTATGAGGAAATTCACAATCGTAATACGGGAGGAAGCGATGTCGTCCCTATATAGAATCAGCGTGTCCGTGGAAGAGAGCCTCCTGCGGAGGTTCGATGCTCAGATCGAAGCGCAGGGATATCCCACGCGCTCGAAGGCCGTCGGCGATCTTATTCGCGCCAGCCTGGTCCGCGAGGAGTGGAAGGGGGGAGG
>JAUXGG010000229.1 GCA_030622265.1 Candidatus Eiseniibacteriota bacterium | reverse complement strand
CTTCGGCTTCCTGGGTCACGTGAGCGAAGTCGCGGCGGCGAGCAAGGTGGACATGGAAATCGAGTTTGCCAGGATCCCGGTGATGAGCGAGGCCTATGACATGCTCAAGGCCGAAGCCATCGCGGGAGGCCTCTGGACCAACAAGGCATATGTATCCCCGCGGGTCTCTGCCGCGGGCCTTGGCGAGGATAAGGTGAACATACTCTGCGATCCCCAGACCTCGGGCGGCCTGCTGATGACGCTGGCGGAGTCCAGGGTCGATGCGCTCTTGAAGTCGCTCAGGCGCTCGGGCGTGCGTTATGCCGCGAGGATCGGGAAAGTGCTTGCTAAGGGTGATGGCCATATTGTAGTAAAGGGATAAGCAGTAAAGGGATGAAGATGAGGATAATGGGAATGGATGGGTTCTGGTGGACCTCAAGGACTTCAAATCCTCTGTCGGGTGCTAATAACATCCGAGGTGGGTTCGATTCCCACACGTTCCCGCCATATCGTGGGGGTGTGGCTTGAGACTGGGACTCATGGTATTCCTGAACGGGGTTGCCCTGCTCCTGCTCGCATCGTCGCTGTTCGCCGATGACGGGAGCGTGGAGGCGGGCAAGGACTCGCTTCCGGATACCACAACAGCCTCGCCGGTCTCGCTGGTGGGCATCACGCGGGACTATGGACTGGAGAATGAGCCGGATTTCAAGCATTCGCCGCGCACAAGTGTTCTGTATTCTACGGTTGTTCCCGGGCTCGGCCAGGCCCGCAACGGCCGCTGGGCAAAGGCATCCGCATTCGTCGTGGTCGGGGCGCTCTTAGTCGCAAACACGATCGTGGAATCACAGAGAGCAGACAGATATTATTATCTCGCCTACAATACCCCCGGCGAGGAGGGGGCGGATTACTACGCCGAGTATTCTCGCCACTATGATGCGAGGGACCGGATGATCTGGTGGACCGTCGGATTCTGGGTCGTCAACATGCTCGACGCTTACATCGACGGTCATCTCTTCGCATTCTCGCGCCAATAGGCGTAGCAACTCAATCCACGAAGTCTGGAGGTCAGTCATGACGGCAATGAATAGCAAGAAAACCACCGCCCGGGGAAGGAAGACCAGGAAGGGTAAGAAGGGATCGCAGACGAAGGACGTGGCGATGGAGTGGATAAAATCAATAGTGATAGCCCTGATCCTCGCCCTGATTACAAGGGCCACGGTGGTTCAGGCTTTCAGGATACCGACAGGGTCAATGAAGGAAACACTGCTCAGGGGCGATTTCCTGCTGGTCAATAAGTTCATCTATGGTTCCCAGATCCCGTTTACCGATATCAGGCTTCCGAAGCTGCGCGGGCCCAAGCGGGGTGACGTGATCGTGTTCAAGCATCCGACCGAGCAGAAGGACTATATCAAGCGCTGCGTCGGGCTCTCCGGCGACACCGTGGAGCTCAAGAATGATGTCCTTTATGTGAACGAAGAGCCGGTGGATGAGCCTTACAGGCTGCTGGAGACCAGTTATGTCGGGCACAGGGCGAATTTCGGGCCGGTCAAGGTGCCGGAGGGCAAGCTCTTCATGCTGGGGGACAACCGGCACAACAGCGCCGACAGCCGCGTGTGGGGGATGCTCGATGAGAAGTACCTGAAGGGCAAGGCGATGGTCATCTACTTCTCCTGGGATATCGACAAGCACTTTCCCAGGTTCACGCGTATGGGAAAGCTGATACGCTGAAGGAGCCATGGAAAAAGACCTGATTCGGAACTTCTGCATCGTCGCTCACATCGACCACGGGAAATCCACGCTGGCCGACAGGCTCTTGGAGGTCACCGGCACGGTTTCCGCCAAGGATATGCGTGAGCAGGTGCTGGATAATATGCCGCTCGAGCGTGAGCGCGGGATAACCATCAAGAGCCATGCGATCACGATGGAGTACAGGGCTCGTGACGGCAGGGTCTATGAGCTCAATCTCATCGACACGCCGGGCCACGTCGATTTCACTTACGAGGTCTCGAGGAGTCTTGCGGCCTGCGAGGGCGTCGTGGTGCTTGTGGATGCCTCCCAGGGGATAGAGGCCCAGACCCTGAGCAACCTCTATATGGCTCTCGAGAACGACCTGGCGATAATACCCGCTCTCAACAAGATCGATATGAAGGCGGCAAGGGTCGGCGAGCTGAAGGAACAGGTGTCGGAGCTCCTCGGCGTGGAGGAATCCGAGATCCTCGAGGTGAGCGCCAAGGAGGGCATAGGAATCAAGGAGATCCTCGAGGCGATGGTAGAGGAGATTCCACCTCCCGAGGGCGATTCCTCCGCACGCTTGAGCGCCCTGATATTCGATTCATCATTCGACCAGTACCGGGGGGCGATCGCCTATGTCAGGGTGTTTGAGGGCACCTTGACAGCCGGCATGAAGATCAGGCTGCTCGCAAAGGGGACTGTGCATGAGGTCCTCGAGGTAGGGGTCTTCAGGTTGGGCATGTACCCCAGGAAGCGGCTGTTTGCCGGCGAGGTCGGCTACATCGTTGCGGGTATCAAGAACATCGCCGACGCCAATGTGGGAGATACCGTCGCGGAAGCCGATGATGAGGATGCTAAACCTCTTCCGGGGTACCGGGAGATCAAGCCCATGGTCTATAGCGGGCTGTATCCCACCGATGGAGAGAACTTCGAGGTCTTGCGGGAAGCTCTTCTAAAGCTCAGGCTGAATGACGCCTCCCTGAGCTATGAGCCGGAGAGCTCGCAGGCGCTGGGTTTCGGCTTCAGGTGCGGCTTCCTCGGGCTCCTCCACATGGAGATTGTCCAGGAGAGACTCGAAAGGGAGTATGATCTCAACCTGATCGCCACCGTTCCGAGCGTGAGGTATAAGGCCACGCTCACCGACGGGGCCCGGGTCGAGATCGAGAATCCATCCAGCATGCCGGAGCCGCATCGGCTCGAGACCGTGGAGGAGCCCTATGTTACGGCGCAGGTGGTTACTCCGATGGAGTACCTGGACGTGGTCATGCGGCTCGTCAAGGAGCGGCGGGGAACCTACAGCGGCTCTGAGATGCTCGATTCGAAACGGACCCTCATTACCTGTGAACTCCCGCTGGCCGAGATCCTTGTGGATTTCCATGACCGGATCAAGTCGATCAGCAAGGGTTACGCGTCTTTCGACTATGACTTCTCCGGCTACAGGCCTGCGGACCTGGTGCGGCTGGATATTCTCGTGAACGGCGAGCCGGTGGACGCCCTCTCGGTGATAGTCCACAGGGACCGGGGATACAAGCTGGGCAAGCAAATCGTGGAGAAACTCAAGGACCTGATACCCAGGCAGCTCTTCCAGGTGGTGCTCCAGGCCGCTATCGGATCGCGTGTGATCTCGAGGGAGACTATCAACCCCTTGAAGAAGAACGTGACGGCCAAGTGCTATGGCGGTGATATCACGCGCAAGCGCAAGCTCCTCGAGAGACAGAAGGAAGGGAAGCGCCGGATGAAGAGCGTCGGGAGGGTGACCATACCCCAGGAGGCGTTTCTCTATCTCCTCAAGGTGGACAGATGAGGATGGCTGATACATCCGCCGGGGGGATCTACGTACACATCCCCTTCTGCGAGAGCAAGTGTGCTTATTGCGCCTTTAACTCCCGCCCGACCCCGGCCGGAGTGCCGGCGGAGTATGTGAGCGCTCTTCTCCTTGATATCGCGGCCGAATCCGCGGCCTGGACGGGCATCAGGTTTGAGTCCGTCTATCTGGGCGGCGGAACCCCGAGCCTTCTCTCTCCGCGGCAGCTACAGCTCATAATGGACTCTCTTGCGAGCTGCTTTAAGATCGATGAAGGCGCGGAAGTCACCATCGAGTGCAATCCCGGCTCACTCGACCTTGCCCGGGCAAGAGCGTTCCGGGACCTGGGAGTTAACCGGGTGAGCGTCGGCGTGCAGTCGATGTGCGAGGCCGAGCTTGCCTCCCTGGGCCGGCGCCACAACGCCCCGGACTCCCTGGCGGCCCTGGAGGCTCTGCGGTCGGCCGGCTTTGCGAACGTGAGCGCCGATGTGATGCTTGGAATCCCGGGCCAGCGCACGGAAAGCCTTCATGCAACCCTGGAGCAACTCTCCGGCCTTGTGGATCATGTCTCGGCGTATCTTCTCTCGGTCGAGCCGGGAACGGAGTTCGAGCGGATGGCGGGCCTGGGTAACCTGGACCTGCCGTCTGAAAGCAAGGTCCTTGAGCTCTATGGACAGGCGGACCGGGAGCTCCGGGCCAGTGG
>JAUXGG010000387.1 GCA_030622265.1 Candidatus Eiseniibacteriota bacterium | reverse complement strand
TGAATGAGCAGGAGAAGTGGTTCAGGAAAAAGTCGAGGCCCAAGATACTGCTGGCGGAGACCTTCGATGAAGCCAGGGAGCTCTATGAAAAGTACAAGAAAAACCTCCTCGGCATAATCACAGATGTGACCTACCCCCGGGGAGACAGAATCGAGGAAGATGCAGGATTCCAGTTCATCGATGAGGTGGTAGATGAGGACATACCCATCCTGATCCAGTCCCGCCAGAGCCACCACAGGCAGAGAGCCGATCAGCTCGGGCTGTCTTTCCGTCAGAAGAGCTCGGAGACCGTGACCCAGGGGATTCGCTCCTTCCTCAAGCAGCATCTCGGCTTCGGGGACTTTGTCTTTTTGAGGCCGGACGGAAGCGAGGTTGCCAGGGTCTCTGAGATCAACGAATTCGTGGATGTCATACAGCGAGTACCTCTCGAGTCCATAAGGTACCACGGTCACAAGAATGATTTCTCCAGGTGGCTGCTGGCCCGGGGAGAGACCACCCTTGCCCTGGAGCTCAAGCCCAAGAGGGTGTCGGACTTCAAGGACGACACCGAGATGAAGGAGTACCTTGTCGCGGCGATCAGGAAGTCCCAGCGGGAGAAGCGCCTGGGCATAGTCACCGACTTCTCCCAGGAGACCTTTGAGTTCGAGGAGACTTTTAACAGGCTCGGGGGCGGCTCGCTCGGGGGCAAAGGCAGGGGGCTGGCATTCGTGGGCCAGCTCCTGCATCACAGTAATGTGGCCTGGAGCTTCCAAGACTGCAGAGTACGCCTCCCCAGTACCCTGGTGATCGGCACAGATATCTTCGACATGTTCATGACCGAAAACGGGCTCTACAACTTGATCGCCGGGAATGTATCCGACGCCGAACTGAGCACCAGGTTCTCGGAGGCAAAGCTCCCGGAGGGAATCAGGGAGTCGCTCCGGCTCTTCCTCCGCAATGTACACCAGCCCCTGGCCGTTCGCTCTTCCAGCCTTCTGGAGGACTCTCAGAGCCAACCCTTCGCCGGCGTTTATGCCACCTATATGCTGCCCAACAACTGCGACGATGAGTCCTTGAGACTGGAGCAACTATGCCAGGCCGTCAAGCTCGTGTACGCTTCCACATTCTCGGAGAAGGCCAAGGCCTACACCCAGTCCGTGCTCCCGGGGGCCGAGGAAAAAATGGCGGTACTCGTCCAGAAGCTGGTCGGCCGGCAATATGGTACGCGCTTCTATCCGATCTTCTCCGGCGTGGGCCAGTCCGCCAACTTCTATCCCGTCTCTCCTCTCAAGCGGGAAGACGGCATCGTCTGCGTCGCCCTGGGGCTCGGCAGAATAGTGGTCGAGGGTGGCAAGGTCTTGAGCTTCTCCCCTGCCTACCCCGCGATCCTGCCCGGACTCACAACTCCCGAGGAGATTGCCGACAGCACCCAGAGCTATTTCTACGCGCTCGACCTTAAGAAGACGCGCTTCGACCTCAAGGAGGGCGAGGAAACCACGCTTGAACTCCTGCAGATCCAGGATGCCGAGGGGGATGGTACCCTGGATTATGTCGCAAGCACCTATGACATAAATGACAACAGGCTCAGGGACGGCGCGACCTCACGCGGTCCCAAGATCGTGACCTTTGCGGGTATTCGCAAGCTCGGCATGCTGCCCTTTACCGACGTGGTGAGAGAGCTCCTGGCAATAGGTGAAAAAGGTATGGGCCGGCCTGTTGAGATCGAGTATGCCGGGACCCTTGCCCCAGACGGGAGTCCGGAATTCTACGTGCTCCAGATCCGCCCCCTGGTGACCCTGCGCGAGCGGCAGCAGGTGGTCATTGATAAGGCCGACCTGGAAAACGCCCTGATCTCGACGACCGACGCCCTGGGAAACGGCATGCTTGATGGCATAGAAGATATTGTCATGGTATCCCCTGAAACATTCGAACCTACAAAGACGATAGAAATCGCCGCAGAGGTGGGTGAGCTCAACAGAAGCCTTGACGGGACCCCATACATTCTCGTCGGGCCGGGCCGGTGGGGTACAAAAGACAGGTTCGCCGGCATACCCGTCCAGTGGCATGAGATATCCTGGGCCAGGACAATCGTCGAGACCGCCCTTGAGGGTTTCAGGGTCTCCCCTTCCCAGGGGACCCACTTCTTTCATAATATTACCTCACTCGGCATTATGTATCTTGCGGTTCCCCATGGTTCAGAGCAGCACTTCATAAGATGGGCGGAGTTCGACAAGGCCAGGGTTGTAACTGCCAGGAAGTACGTAAAGCACCTGAGACTTCCATATCCGTTGGCGGTCAAGGTTGACGGCCACAGTGGAAACGCGGTCGTCTTCAGGCACTCTTCCTGATCCAGCAGACCAATCAGAAGCGGATTGAATCAGGACTTGGTCTGTGATACGATCCGCAGTGTCATAGCAGAAACAGGCGGATCCCGAGGACCGGCGAGTCGCCCGCGGAAATACCGGAGGAGATGGTTATGGGACGCATTTCTCTCCCTTACGAGTGGGTGAGGGACAAAGAGGCCTTCGCTGTAGTAGCCAAGGAAGAGGTGATGACGGGGTTCGGGATCCATGACGGAGATCACATCGTCATCAGCCCGAATATCGAGGTCAAGAATGGATCCGTGGCCCTGGTCGAGCTGAGAGGCCAGGTGGTGGTCAAAAAGGTGTTCTACCAGGGCGATCAGACTCTGCTTCAGTCCGGGGATCCGGACAGTGAGCCGGTGATTGTCTCCGGAGAGGGCCGGTTCAGGCTAGTCGGGAAGGTGGTGTAACCCGGGCGAAGTGTGGAGTAGCCCGGCGGACAAAGG
>JAUXGG010000212.1 GCA_030622265.1 Candidatus Eiseniibacteriota bacterium | reverse complement strand
GGATTCATAACGGCCCTGAGCGACAACATCCAGTCGGCTTTCATCCCCATGCTGGAGATACTCCCCGAATACCAGGGGCAGGGAATCGGGACCCGGCTCACCGGAATGATGCTTGAAAGGGTCGAGCACATTCAGGCCATCGACCTCTCGTGCGATAAGCACCTGCAACCGTTTTATGAGAAGTTCGGGATGCTAAGATCGGTGGGGATGGTCTTGAGGAACTACCTGAGCGGCGACTCCGGAGAAGGGTAACTATACCGTGCCCCTTACCTATACTGAGATAGAACAGAATAAGAACACCCAGATATTGATCTTTTTCCTGGTGGTCGTTCTCTTCTACTTCTTCACGGCCCTCGTTGTGGGAAGCCTCGTGAAGGGGTTCTTCCATCTGTACGTGATGGAAGGCCGGGCCGGAAGCCCGCTTCTCGGCCTTTCCGGGCTCATCGTTTCCCTGGTGATCGCCCTCGTGGCTGCGGCAATTCACATAGGCCACTCGATGAGCAATGCAATGGCAAAGGTGCGCATCAACCTGGGCGCGGATGATATCGACCCTGAGGATAACTATCACCGGCTCTTCGCCACAATCGTCGACGAGGTCAACGTGGCCACCGGCGGAAGGTACAAGATCACGCCGGTCATTATCCCCTCGGTAGCACTCAATGCCTTCTCCATGGCCGACCGGAAGGGGAATGCCCTGGTGGGGGCAACAGAGGGCCTGCTGGCAAAGCTCAACCGGCAGCAGCTCCAGGCGGTGGTCGCTCATGAGGTGGCCCATGTCGCGACGGGTGATTCCTTTCAGACCACAATAGGATGCAGCCTCTTCGGCATCTTCGCCGCGACGGCCCATGCGGCGCTTCACGGCGCCCGGGCGGGAGGCCGGGTCCGCTGGACACGAAGAGGCAAGGGTGCGGGCGCAATCGTGGTCTTTCTCTTTCTGCTTTTCCTCGTTCTCTCCGTCACCCAGTTCTTCTACGGCCTGATCCGGTTCAGCCTCTCGCGGGACCGGGAACTCCGGGCCGACGCAGTGGCCGTACGGCTTACCCGCGACCCTATCTCTCTTTCCGAGGCCCTGTATAAGATCTCCCGCGGCTGGCGCGGTTTCGGCCAGATCGACAAGAACTTCTCCACCCTTTTCATTCTAAACCCGGCCAAGGAAGCCCGTGACGAGCGGGAAGGCTTCATGGACAATCTCTTCTCCACCCACCCTCCCATCAGGAAGCGCATGAAGATCCTGGCTGAGATGGCCCACACAGATGTCGCGCACATCGTGCATGATGTCATCAGTGAAGCCCGAAGGGAAGAGTTGGCCCGCGAGATACCGCCGGAGACCGAGGCGGACCAGCCCAAATGGATGCTCCGGGATGATGGGCAAAACTGGAAGGGGCCTTTCACCATAAGCCAGGCAATGGTCCTGGGTTGGCTCACGCCTGCAACCTGGGTTAAGCGGTTCGGAGGCCAGGCCATCGACGAAACGCTGGGCCAGGCCCTTGGCCAGGCCAGGGACGAACCTCTCCTTGCGCCTGTCTTTGACTCAAAACTGGGCGGGGCTAATATATCGAAGTTCACCTGCCCCACGTGCAACCAGAAACTCGTCGATGAAGACTACGAGGGCGTACCCATCCACCGGTGCATGTTCTGCCACGGCACCCTGGTGGACCGCAGGAAAATGACCCGCATCAGCCTGAGGACAGAGAAGGGCTTCAATAAGCGCCTTGCCCGGCTTGCCGACTTGACCCAGAAGAACGGTGAGGCGAGGCGTAATGACAGGGCCAAGCCGGAACCCTCGCCTTTTAACTGTCCAAACTGCGATCAGGAGATGCGGAGGGGATTTTATACGTACCAGTATCTCGTTGAAGTTGACAAATGCATGAGGTGCGCTATGGTCTGGTTCGATAAGGACGAGCTGGAAATCATCCAATACCTGATCGAACACAGCGATTCGACCACATAGGAAAGGGGGCAGCAAGAATGGTAGGCATCATTATCCTGGTAATACTCGGGGCGATCGTGGTCGCCTTCATCGGGATCTTCAACCGCTTCGCCCATCTCCGCAACGAGGTCAAGAACGCCTGGGCTGGCATCGAGGTTCAGCTGAGGCGGCGACACGACCTCATTCCAAACCTGGTGGAGACCGCCAAGGGGTATCTCAAACACGAGCAGACCACCCTGGAGAATGTGATAAAGGCGCGGCAGCAGGCCATCGACGTCTCGGGAATCAAGGATAAGATGCAGGCGGAGAACATGCTTACGCAGTCGCTTCGCAGCCTCTTTGCCGTCGCCGAGAATTATCCCAATCTCAAGGCGGACAAGACCATGATGTCGCTTCAGGATGAGCTGACCTCCACGGAGAACAAGGTCTCATTCTCCCGGAACAACTATAATGACTGGGTGACCAAGCTCAACCGGTACATCGACAGTTTCCCGCCGAATATCGTCGCCAACTTTTTCCACTACGAGAAGGCCGACCTCTTTGAGATCGAGGACGCAGCCGTGCGCGAGGTCCCCAAGGTCCAGTTCTAGACCCGGGCACAGTAACCGGTTTGCTTAAAGTCCATCCCGCAGGGTGACGACCTGAAGGGTAGTGAGAGGTGCTTATCGCACCTTCTCCCGCAATTGCAATACCCGAAGGGAGATAGCCCGTGGACGGATGCCCGAACGGAAGATCGCTGCCCATCATTCTCCTGCTTGTGGCAATCCTGGTCACGGCCGCCTACTTCGTGGGTTGGGAGATCCCCGTCGCAGCCGCGGCGGTAGCGGCGATGATCACCGCCGGAGTCTGGATAAACGACACGGTCTCCCACAACCGCAAGTGCCCCGTGTGCATTGCGGCACGGGCCCACCTTCTTGAGGCGCACCCCGAGTGGCTGACCTGGATCGACGCGCGCTCTCACCGCGCCGACCTCGATGAGGAAGCCATTATCGCCGTCTTCTACCAGGACCCCGACCGTCCGGCCAAGCCGGCGCCGTATAAGCTCTTCGCGGTTGAATACGGAAACTGTGCCGTGAGCGAGCTCGAAAGGTCGCGGTTCGCAGAGTACTGCATCCAGGACTATAAGTAGATCCAAGAAGTAGACCTCGGAATCCTGTCCGGGGCTTATTGCTTGACCTTGCCCTCACCCCGTGATACCACAGCCTTACTATGCGCGTTGGCGGTCGAAACTATAAAGTGGGTACGGGGCTTTCCATATTCCTTGCAATCAGTGTCCTGAGTGCGCTTGCCATCTTCTTTCTCACCGCCGATACGGGTTCATGGACCGACTTCAGGCGGATTTCCCCCGGCCATGCCGCCCTGGCAGCCGTGCTGATGGTGACACAATGGTGCCTGAACGCGCTGCGCTTCAAGATCCTCCTCAACAGCCTGGATAACAAGGTCAGTTTCGCAACCTCCTTCAAGGCTTTCATGTCCAATGTCTTCATGTCAACAATCACGCCTTTGCAGACCGGTGGGGGACCGATGCAGATATATGTCCTCAGCCGGTCAGGCGCCTCCATCGCCAGGGCTTTCGCCGCCTGCCTGATGGGCGCGGTACTTACTATGGTGAGCCTGCTTTCCACCACCCTTGCCATCCTGATCCTCTCACCCGGGTTCAGGGAAGAGCTCGGCCGGCACCTGGTGGGAGTCCTGCTGGTCGCCGCTATCGTTTTCTCGATCCTGGCCTCGCTGTTTCTGCTATCGCTGTTCAGGATAGACCTGGTCAAGCAGCTGGTGGGCAGGAGCCTTCTCCTTCTCCTGAGATTCCTCAAGGCGGAGAGGCGGCTGGCCTTCACCAAGCGGGTCCTGGGAGGGATCGACCAGTACCGGAGGAGTATCGCCATGTTTGCCCGCGCAAGGAAACGCAGGGTGGTCCTGGCCTTCTTTCTCACGCTGGTCTGCCTGGCCACCAATAGCTTGATCGCTCCTGTCCTGATAGAAGGGCTGGGCGTTGACCAAAATTTCTCGGCAACATACCTGGCCCAGCCCATGCTGTTTTTCATCGCCTATTTCGGCCCGACCCCGGGGGCAAGCGGAATCGCCGAATTCAGCAATTACTGGATGCTGACTTCGCTTGATATCAACCCGGGGATGCTGGGGGTCTACACCGTGCTGTGGCGCTTCTTCACAAGCTTCATAGGCGCTGCGGTAGGAGGCTTCATCATCCTCTCTGTCATTCCGAGGCCCGGAAGGGCACCGTAGATCCGTCTCACACAGTGGAACCGCACATTGGGTGGAACCGATTGTCATCCGCAGAGATATTGACTAAGTTCTGGTGAAAACCGGAAGATGTAGGAAACAAGGGCCGACCCGGAAGCGGCCTTGCATGGAAGAAGGGAGCAGCCCCGGAGGTCTGTTCTTATGAGGCAAACAAGCTCGTTCAAGGCGGCGATCGGCGCGATCGGCGTCTCCCTGATGCTTG
>JAUXGG010000162.1 GCA_030622265.1 Candidatus Eiseniibacteriota bacterium | reverse complement strand
TGGCCATCCTGGCGAAGTCGCCGAGATCGCTTGAGAACGATGTGAGGTGCTTGACCACGAAATCACAGGCCTCATCATAGGTATAGCTCTTCTCGATGTCTCCGAGGGGCGCGGTCTGGTCATACCATTTGAGGTCGTCGATCCCGAGAATCTTCTTCTTAGCATCTATATACTTGGCGATCCTGGGCTGAACCGCAGCGATCGCGTCCCACATGGCGTCGACGGTTTCCTGCTTTACCCGGCCCATCAACAGGGGCTCAAACATGGGAGACTTCCAGCCCCTGGCCTTATACAGGCTCAGGCGAAAGCCCGCCTGGGAGTTGAGCTCCATGGCGACCAGAGGCTCGATGGTCTTCCACGTGGATTCGAGTTTCTCGAATGCGGACCTGCGGATGTTTCTGTCGGGTGAGCTGAACTTATTGGACAGCTGGCCCATCGAAAGCGTCTCGGTCTTGCCGCCCTCCTCGAACTCGGTGGTGAGGTCGCCGGACAGGCGGGCATAGAGGAGGTTCCAGCCGTGATAGCCATTGGTGGCAAGCTCCGTGGCCAGCTTCTCCATCCTGGGTTCCATCTTGAGCCTTGCATTGTCGCGCAGCTCATTCCAGTAGAAGGCCGCACCCTCGATCCTGGGATCAGCGACCAGTTTGTTCCAGGCCTCGTCGTCCAGGGCCAGTGCCAGTTCCTCGATGGCCGACCTGATGGCTTCTGTTTCGGCATAGAGGCTCATCATGTCATCCACGATGACCATAGCCTTGTCATCACTCACATCCTGGGAGGCCAGGCAGTAAGCGAAGCTCTCGGCGTGGCTCCTTCTCATCTTGAGGTCCTGTAATGCCGAGAAGGTGTCGATCCATTTATCGAACGTCTTGGTGTCGAGCTTAAGCGGGAGTCCCTGGGCCTTCTCGACTGCCGCCTTGATTTCGGCCGCCACATCCTTGCGGAATTGCTCGAACTCCGCAGAGTCCGATCCTCCCGGGAAAACGGATTCCAGGTCCCATCTCATCTTGTTGGTTTCGGTCATCATTCTTTTTCCTCCACTTGAGTTTTCTTCAGGCGTGCCCGGAGGCATTAAGCGCCCACAATCCTCATAACCAGGGAAATTGTCTCCTAAGGATAGTGGATTTTCCCGATCTCGACAAGCAGTAGGTGGGACTCAACAAGGAAAAGGCTTCTGGCAGGAAAAGACTTTTGGCTTGCGGGAGGTTGTGGTATTCATGGAGCAGCCGTGGCTGATGGTCAACTGCCGGTGAACGCAGCGAGACGAGGTCAGGTTTGTCGGTTGAAACCGCAATCTACGCAATCATCGCCGTCTTCGCCGCCGGCCTGATCAAGGGACTCACGGGGTTCGGGTTTTCCCTGCTCTCCGTCCTCTCAAGTCTCGGGATTGTCTAGGGTTCGAACACGCCAGTAAGGGGCCTTCCGCGAGGTGCGTTTGCGGGATCCAGTGTGGGATCCGCTGTGGGGTTTGAGTTTCGCGAGACGCGCTTACTGGATATAGCCGAGCGCCTTGAGCTCCTGCCGTGTCGACTCATCCAGTTTCACCGCGGTCTTGCCCCTGAATTCCGGCAGAGTATGCCATATCAGAACATAGGGCGCTCCTGGACGGGGCCGGGGACTGGACTTGGAGCGGGCGTCCACGCCTCGGAGTTCAAGTGCGAAGGGCATCGCCCGGGGATTCTCGAGGGAGTCGCCTATGAAGGTGTGCCCGGCCGCCTCTTCTCCGTCAATCATGACCTTGAACTCAAGGGGAAGGCGGGGCGGTCCGTCGAGCTGAAGGGCGAATGTGATGGGACGATCCGGGTGAGCGCGTGCCGAGATCTTAAGACCGTGCGACTCGACATCGAGGCCCTGGACCGCATCGAGGCCCTGGACCGCGGCGGTCGGGGAACCGGATTCATCGAGAGAGACAGCCAACTGGACGTGCGCGACCCCGGGGCCCTTGTCTGTTCTCATCTTAAGATCGAAGACCTCTTGATCGCCCGCCATCTCGATAAACCAGGTGGGAGAGGTGCGAAGCAGGGCTCTTACTATCAAGCCGGTGAGCGGATGCAGGACGTCAGGCTCTTCCATTACAGCGTCACGCAGCTCGGCCGGGTCATCTTCCCGGTCGAACAGGGTGGTTTCCCGCGAGGAGAGGTCGTAGATGAGCTTCCAGGGGCGGCGACTTATGCACTTTCGCTCCGGTCCATGAAGAAGACCCTCGGAGTAGGCCGCATCGGCCGGGAGGATGGCGTTCCGGGAGGTGTTCTTCTCCCCGGTGAGGCCGAGCATCGAGGCAAGGCTCAAGCCCTCCATATGACTGCCGATCTCAATATCCAGGAAATCGAGGATCGTGGGCATTATGTCGACCATGCGCACCTGCCGGTCGATGCGCTTTCCCTCCGGGATCTTTCCGGGCAGTGAGAACATCAGCGGAACATGTATCACCTCGTCGTAAAGGACGTGGCCGTGACCGAAGCCTCCGTGCTCGTAGAATTCCTCCCCATGGTCCGAGAGGAAGATCACCAGGGTGTTCGCCATCAGATCGCGCTCGCGCAATCCTTCAAGCAACAATCCGACCTGGCTGTCGGTGAAGGCGATCTCGCCGTCATAGAGAGCGCGAATCTGGTCCCAGTCCGCCACCGAGAGTCTCTTAAGATCGTCGAAGGCCATGCCCTGGACTTCCGGGAAGTGATCATGAAGCACGAACCTCTCTCCAATCGGGCCATCGTAAGCCCCCCGGTAACGCGTAGAGTAAGGTGGGGGTGGGGCATAGGGCTCGTGGGGGTCGAAGTAATGGGCGAAGAGAAGAAAAGGCCGGCCAGGGTTGTCGTCCACCCAGGCCAGAGCGTCACGGGTCGTCCCGTCTGCATTTCGGCCCTCGAGTGGTGTGGGGTCATAGTATTCGAATCCCCTGTTCACTCCGTACTCGGGCTTCAAGACGCTGGCATTCACGATCGCCCCGGTAGCATAGCCTCTATCCGAAAGGATCGTCGCGAGCGTTGGGAAGGTCTCCCGCATTCTGGAGACCGCCGACATCGCCCCGTGCTGGCTCGGGTAGAGCGAGGTGAAGATCGATCCGAAGGAAGGGAGGGTCCAGGGTGACTGGCTTATGGCGTTCTCAAAAAGAGTAGATTCACCCGCGAGCTCGTCGATCGCGGGACTCGTGTCGCGATGATAGCCATAGCAGCCCAGGTGATCTGGCCGAAGGGTATCGACCCCGATAATCACCACGTTGAGCGGCCGCTCGTCGCTACCGCACGATAGAATCAGAAGGCACAGAACAGGCAGCAACCATTTCGCGACTTTCACCTTTGCGACTTTCACCTTTGTGATCTTCACCTTCGTGATCTTCATCTTCGTGGCTTTCACCTGGAAGAAGTTCCTCCAGAGAAAACTCTCCACGCGCAGCTGAATCCACACCCGTGAAGGCAGTGTAACACGCTCAAAAAGTAGGGGCAAGCCGGCTATTGGACGTACCAGGGCTATTGGATATAGCCGAGAGCTTTCAGGGCTTTGGCCGTACCGTCCATTCAGGCTCACCTTGTTGCGGCCCGTGAACCGGCTTTCTGAGTGCCATATAAGGAAATACGGAGGATCGATCCTACTGGCAGGCGCTCCGCGGGATCTTACCGACTTGCGGCCCGCGACGCGCGAGAAGGGCATGGTCTCCGGCCTTACCATCGAGGCGCCCAGGAATGTCCGGGATGCCGCAGGATGTCGAGGAAACCAGGTTCCTTGCTTCGCACCGCCCGCACCACCGCGCCGCTGCTATTGGAGCAGCCGGAAGAAATGCTCAGGACGAATTAGGTCAACCTCGCGGGGCCGCTCGAGGAAGGGCAGTAGATCGGCGCGGGCCGCATCCCAATCGAGGCCCTTCAGCTTATTCACAAGCGCCTTCCTCCAGTTATCCGCCACAAGCTCAGGGCCCGTCCAGCCAGTTTGAGACAGGGCCGAGTTGAGAAAGGGCAGATTCGGTTCAGGCCAGGCTGTGTCAGACAGATACCATACGAGGTCGTAGAGGTCCCGACCTTTGCACCACGACCTGCTCAACAGTGCGTGCACCTTCCCCGACAAAAGTGAGGCCTTGTCGTAATGGTGGAGATTTAGTGTCACGTGCCTGCGCACCAGCGTCGTATCCATCCTCGCGCCGACGGGTGGATTTGTGTCCACCTCCACCTTGACGGAGAAGATCTGTTGCCGTTGCGTTGACAATCCCAATTCGTATAACAGACCCGTGAAACCGATGAACGTGGATGCTACCGTCCTTTCAGGCCTGTCCTTGATGGCGATATCGTATCCTTCTGCCCGGAAAGCGTTTTGTACGCGCTTCACGGCTCGCTCAAAAAGGGCATCCTCACCGATGTGGATCAGCGCAAAATCCAGATCTTCCGAGAAGCGCGGCAGCGAGAACAAGAAACGAAGTGCCGTACCGCCCTGAAATGCCCAACGGGCAAAGACACCGTCCTCCTGGAAACCCTGGAGGATACGCGCCTGGAGGTACTCACGGGCGATGCAGATCTTCTGATTCACATCGCCGTGGATGCTGTCCACCAGGTGTCGCAGGTGATCTTTCATGCGGAATTCATCTCCTCAATCTTCAAGGATTCGACGAATGATCTTCACGGCGGACCTGAGTTTGGGTTTACCAATACGGTCTGCCAGCTTCTCAAGCGTCTCACCGTCGATCGTCTCGGTATGTTGGAGGCGGAGTTCACGCAGGTATGAATCTGTGTCTGCGCCGGGCGTGAGATAGACGAGGTCGAGCAGGGCTTTTTCGGCAATGGCCACAAATGCATACTGGTTAAGAGCCACTTCCTGCTGTCCAAAACCAAAGAGATAATCCGGCTTAATGCGACGGTAGTGGTAGGTGCCCAACGCCGTCTCGAGTTGTTCGGACCGGCCGGTCGTCACGCTGGTACAAACCGGTACGTGTTCGGGAATCAAGCCGTGGAACGCGAGTGCGGATTGCAGGCTAATGTACGAGTTTCTGCGGAGGCTGTTGGCTATCAGGAATGGGTGGGGTTCGGTCTTCCGGTATGGCTTCGCGATGGAGTAAACACCCCGACGCAACTGGATCAGGCGGCCAGACCTTACCCACCGGCTGAGTTGGACGGATAACTCCTTCCGACCTATGTCACCGGTCTGTAGGAGTGAGGCAGAGAAAACGGGTTCGCGAC
>JAUXGG010000301.1 GCA_030622265.1 Candidatus Eiseniibacteriota bacterium | reverse complement strand
GGCCTCCGGGTTGACTCCAAGTGCCGGACTATCGATCAGGACATAATCAAACGTTTCCCTGAGCTTGGCGACCAGAGCCTGGAAATCACCCCTGTCAAGCGAGGCCAGGGATGTCAGGCCAGCTCCGAGTGGCATGACATACAGATTATGGACAGTCGTATTCAGAAGGGCCCGTTCGAGCGAGAGCCGGCCCTTGAGATGCTCATCTAATCCCACATCGGGCACCCCGAATCTCTTGTGGATGTCGGGGTTCGTTGTATTGCAATCGATCACCGCGGTCTTCCTGCCCATCGTCGCCGCCAGTGTAAGACCCAGCCCCACGACCACCTCGGTCGTCCCTTCACCATTCATGGAACTCGATATAAGAAGGACCCTCGATGAGTGCTGAGGCAGAGCTATCTCTATCTGCCCGATCAGTCCCCTGTAGTAGTGAAATGCGTCCTCAGCCCTCACTGCGCGAGCAGGGCCAGCCTTCCGGGGTTCCTCCTTGGTCTTTTCGTTTGCGGATTCCATGCTAAGCCCTCACTAGGATTTCTTCCCAAAGGTCACGTCGACTCGCCTGGTCAGTTTGTGCATCTCGCGGCTCTCGGGCACCGAGCCCAGAAGCGGAATACCCAGGTTATCTTCAACATCCGAGGCCGTGCGCACCGAATGATCCATATTCTCCAGCAGAAAGCCAAAGCCTATGCCGAGAGAGACTCCCAGCAGTATGGAAAAGAAGACATACACCGTCTGCATCTGCCCCGCCGTGCTCAGCTGATACACGGCCGGGCTTATGATCTTGGCATTGGAGAGCCTTATGTCGTCAGCCTCCGACGACATCGAATCAAGCATCTTCTCAAGGAGCTTCTCATAGTGCACGTAGGTGTAACGTATCTCCTTCTGGATATGCGTGATCTGAGCAACCAGGTCGGGCGTCTCCCTCAAGTCATCGGTGATCGCGTCAATTGAAGTCTGAAAGCCCATTTCCTCAGCCATGAGGTCCTCAACGAGGAACTCCCTGTCCCTCATCCTCCTCTCAGTTTCTTCCCTGAATCTATTTTCCATTCTGGCTATTCTGTCATCCAGCATCCTCACACGGGGATTCGTTTCCGTAAGGAAGGCCGCCTTTTCATCCCTTTCCTTCCGCAACGCCCAATACTCCAACAACATCTGGGACCCGAGCTTATCCCGGGTAAACTCTGAGAAAGGCACCAGCAACTCGGGATCGTCTGAAACCCTCTCCCTCACCAACCGGAGTTTCTTCTCTTCAGCTAACCTGCGGCTCCTCACCTCGTCCTGCTGAAGCTCGAGCTCGGTTTGACGACCTATCTGCGCGTGGTATTGCCACTCCAGGTCATAAATACCACCCTCTCTTCTCAGCATGAGTTCTGTTGATATCAGGTCGATGAGTCTGGCCTCGACAATGGATAGCTGCTCGTCAAAGTAAGCCTGGATCCCGCCGGAACTCCTGACCGGAACTCTGTGCTCTATATAGGCCTCGGCGGCAGCGTTGGCCGCCTCGCTGACAAACTCCGGGTCAGTACCCGTGTATCTCACCAGGAGCACGTTCGACATCTCCACCGGTGTGGCGGAAATTCCGGCCGCTACATCGCCAAATGTGGGTTCCGTAAGCACTACGCTATCACCCACCTCATGCTTCACGTAAACGTTACGCTCCCTGAGAATCTCCGCCGCACGTTGCATCACCACCGCGGAGGTGATGATTTCCACCTCGGTGTTCATCTCCTCCTCGAGACCGAAAAACGGGGTCCAGGTGGTTACAAGCGGGCTTGCCCCCATTCTACGTACCAGAACCTTGGCAGTACCCTCGTATATTGACGAGGTTCGCGATGCGGCAGTCAGCGCAATGGCGGCGACTATCACCGCCACAATAATGATTGGAACTTTTCTCCGGAATATGACCGTCAGGATCTCGCGTGCTGATATCTGCCTGGATTCAGTACCGTTTCCATTCATTCGCATTCCTTTGTCCTTTAGTCCAGTCACCACACATATGATCATTATCGGCCAATAACGTAACCGCCTTGTGGATTAACGGCCTCACTTGCAAGAATATAGAATCTCCACGCAGGAGAAAGCTTATTAAAGAACTGATCCACAAATGTATCCAACTTGGCGATGGCCGACATGGGGACGTAGATCACATCCGTGGCCAACAGGTAGGTCACCTCGGTGTCGCTGGTCCTCACCTTGGCATCCAGGTCTACCCGCTTGGCGACATAGTGACCACTATCGGTCTTTCTCATCAGGATTATGTTGTCTCTCCTGGCTGTTACCTTTATGCCACCAGCCTGCGCGATAGCGTCGATCAGGGTCATCTTGCCGCCGAGCACATAGGCCCCGGGAAGTCTAACCTCCCCGAATATGAAGAATCTCTGGTTGGCGGGCTCGGTGACAATCACGGCAACCTCCGGCTCGGCCAGTACTTTCGCATAGCCGGCCCTGATGCTGTCGGCCAGCTCGGCCGGGCCGAGACCGTCCACCCTGACGTCCCCGAGCAGTGGGATCGTCACAAAACCATCCGGCCTCACGATCCCGTTCATATTATATTCCGGGTAGTAGAAGAACTTGACCGAGAACCGGTCACCCATCGCCATCCGGTATGCTTGGGGATCGGGCAACCAGACATCCGCCTCCGAAACCGCGGATGACTCTTCTGCCACGGATGACTCCTCGGTAACCTCGGCGGTCGGATCAACCTCAGGCTCAGGCTTGTTTCCTCCGCATCCCAGCATCAATACCGCCAGAATGAGCAGAGCCACGTGTGCGATCTTCACTTTAACCCCTCCTGATTTAAAAAAAAGAGGAGGACGCAAATGCGCCATCCTCCTCTCAAATAGCCGTTCCTCTGAACAAGATAAGTTTGCCATAAAACACCTGTCGTGTTCCCTGTGCCGCTGGAACCTACCGGCGGCTCACATCCAGTAGCAAACTTACCTCTTGGATCACTCCCTTCCAATTCAAAAGCAGGTTTAGTATAG
Organism: Candidatus Eiseniibacteriota bacterium; assembly: GCA_030622265.1. GTDB lineage: Bacteria > Arandabacterota > Arandabacteria > Arandabacterales > Arandabacteraceae > JAUVJV01. The sequence continues at coordinate 590 of JAUXGG010000301.1, read as the reverse complement.
CACATAACTTTTGCTAAGTCAAGGTGGAAGGACCAGTGCATATTGCAACATAGAACGCTGCAATTTGCACTCTCTCCCAACCCTTGTGATAAATGGGGAACGCCCGTGAGGGCACTACCCTCCACGATCTGCGGCCCGGCGGTCTCCGGGCCTCTCAACTGGCTGAGAAATAGGGCAATTAGCGTGCCACTCATACGTGCAGATCGGCAAGTACCGAGGCGAAAAACACCGGCAGCAAAAGCTCGTGGTGACCAAGGAATTCAAATGTCGTTCCGCCCAGGCTCCTGGGTCTCCTGACCACGTTGACCGAAGGCCTGTAGAGCGAGTACATATCGAAGTTGGCGGTGGTGAATTCGCCGAGATCGGCACCCTGACTCCGGGCCATGGCCAGCGCCTTGAGGAAAACTTCCGGGAGCACGACGGCAGAGCCTATGTTGAGCACGGCTCCCCCATTCAGTCCGGCGACGACCGAGGCGAAGGTCCGGAAGTCCTTGAGACTCCCCTGGCCGATCGCCCTGCCGTCGGCGCCGTCATGCTGGTGGACTATGTCGGTCCCGATGGCAACATGCACCGTTACAGGAATGCCTGAG
>JAUXGG010000017.1 GCA_030622265.1 Candidatus Eiseniibacteriota bacterium | reverse complement strand
GATTGTGGAACTGGAACTGGTGTTCGATGTCTTCCGTGGGGACGAAGTCATCGAGCGGATTGAGCAGCATTCCAGGGTGGGGATCAGCGACCGTGATTCCGTCCACCGGCTGCTGAGCCAGGCGGGCTTTCAGATAAGGGGCGAATACGGTGGCTATGACCGCAGCCCTTATAAGAATGGCGACTCCATTCTCCTACTCGATACCATCAAAGAGACCATCAAACTGGGCCACTGATGCGCCGTATTCCACAATCTGTCGGTTATACGCCCCTCCGATGGACAAACGCAGGCAGATTTCTCACTGCCCATCCTGAATTCGCCCACAGGTCCAGGCCCTATCGAGGATCTGGTCCCCGATCCATCCCACGACCGGCGTGGATATTGTGATGTAGCTGCAACATAATAGTGTCAGGTATTGGCAAGATGTCGGTGCTCCACGAAGGTAGGAAACTCAGGCACGGGAAGATCACCAGGATAACCAAGAAGCAAAGACACGAGGCCCTAAAAGAGGAGGCCTTAAGACAAGGTGACATTTCTATGTTGTAACTACAGACGGGCCTATCCTATTGACAATCATACTGGTTCGGGGTAGGCTGGGCTGTAACTGTCAAGGAGGTGCGATGTGACGAAGGACAAGATGGTTGAGGGGGTCATGCGTGCCAGCGGCATTTCCAAGGCCAATGTGGAGCGCTTCTATGATGGGCTGGTAATCCTGGCCAAGAAGGAGCTCCAGAACAAGGGCGAGTTTGTGCTTCCCGGGCTGGGAGCCTTCAAGGTGAGGGTGAGAAAGGCCAGGATCGCGCGCAATCCCAGAACAGGCGAGCCGGTTAAGGTGCCATCCAAGAAAGTGGTCCGCTTCGTGGCCTATTCGGCGCTCAAGGACCTCTTCGCCAAGAAGGGGGAGAAGCCGGCAGAGAACGTGGACCTGCTTGCCTAAGGGTTTCCTGCCGCCTGCGGAGAGCTAATGCAGATTGGCATGATGAACAACCCCCGGAACGACCTTGTCGGGGAAATAGACCTCATTGCGTCGCACGACTTCGATTTCATCGATCTGACGCTTGAGTATCCCAGGTCCGGCATCGATGTCATAGACAAGAAAGCCGTACTTGCTAAGCTCAAGGAAAGCGGGCTTGGTGTAATCGGCCATACGACCTATTATCTCCCGTTCGCGTCCCCCATCGACACCATCAGGGTCGCCGCGATTAACGAGGTGATCGGGACTCTTAAGTTCTTCAAGGAGGCGGGAGCCGGCATGGTAACCGTGCATCCGGATTCCGGCGTGGGTCCGGTGGATACCAGGACGGCTGCGAGCCTCAATGCGCTGAGCTTCAAGGTGATATGCGATGAAGCAGCCAAGATTGGGCTCTCAATAGTGATGGAGAATGTCCCCGGTCCCTTCTCGTCGGTGGAACCCCTGAAAACCGTTCTCAAAGCGGTTCCTGCACTCTCGTTTCACCTGGATGTTGGCCATGCCTTCGTGGGGCGGAACCGGTTCCGTCAGTTGTTGGCGGCTTTCAAGGATAAGCTCCAGCACGTGCATCTTTCCGACAACCGCTTCCGCGGGGATGACCACATGCCCCTGGGCGCAGGGAATATCGATTGGACCGAAGTGATCGGCGCGATCAAGAAGACCGGATATGATTCGACGTTCACCCTGGAAGTCTTCTCAAACGACAAACGCTATGTCGTGGGGAGCAGGGATAAGCTCAAGGAACTCTGGAGGAGCGCCTCATAAAGGGGACAGACACCAATTTCGATTATGCGAAATTGGTGTCTGTCCCTGGTTTCTTTCCCGGTCTTTTCCTGTACTACTCCGGCGGGACCTCTGTCTTCACGTTTTTAACCTCGGAGTTCTTCCAGGACCAGGCCCTGTAGGCAAGCAGCAGCCAGAACGCTCCCATTATGAGCAGGAGGAGTCCGATTACCCAGGTGAAGACAGCTCCCGCCATCAGGGGCTTCACCAGGAGCAGGATACCGATTATGACAGAGGTTATGCCGACGATGAGCGGTACCCATTCGCCCTTGACTTCCTCCCGAAACTTGAGGGCTCCATAAATCTCACTTATGCCGTGTATCAGGGCCCAGATGGCAATCAGGTAAATGAGTATCGTCGCTATCACCGCCGGTGCGGCAATGGCGATCACTCCGATAACAATGCCCAGCAGGCCGGGAACCAGCATGACTATCCACTTGTCCGATTCCTTACGGTGCATGAGGGCGCCCACGGTGGCGACGATACCCACGATGAGGAAAAAGACGCCTATGAGATTAACAGCCAAATCCCTCATGGCCCCGGGCCATTTCAGCGCGAGTATCCCGATAATGATGGCCACGGTCCCCTTGATGAGAAGCGACCACCAGCTTCCTTGATGGTAAGACATCATAACCATTCCGGGCACCTCCTGATGTGAACCGATTCGAGCATAGTCGCGGCTGGGTATGGTGTCAAAGAAAAAGAAGGAGAGGAAGGGGGACAGACACCTATTTCGGAGAAGCGGAAATAGGTGTCTGCCCCCTTTTCTCCAAAGCGAAACCCCCGGCAGGGGATGCCGGGGGTCTCACCTAGCGATGCTGTCCGCTCCAATACTGCTTGTTACTTCAAGTACAGCATCTTCTGTGTAGCATACTCCCGACCGACAGTCAACCTGCAGAAGTAGATTCCTGAAGGAAGCTGGCGACCCTTGTTATCAAGACCCGACCAGGTTGCGGCGTGAGGCCCTGCTGGCTGGTTGGCATCGACCAGGGTGCTTACCACCTGGCCCATCACGTTAAACACCTCGAGCCGGGCAGGTCCGCTCGTTGCCAGGTTGTACCTGAGCGTCGTGGAGCCGGTGAACGGGTTAGGCTCATTCTGGTGGAGCCCGAACCTGTCGACCTCGTCCCTCTCGCGCACGCCGCTAAGCGGATCGTTGGTCAGCCTGAACGCCAGGTCGATCGATTCAGGGTGATACGGGTGCCCGAACGGGTACCTGAGCTCGTACCAGGGTCCGAAGTATGGCTCAAAGCCTTCTCCCCAGACGGCGTCATCATTCCAGTGCTCGATCGAGGTCTTCCAGCCGAAGTGGAAATCCTCTTCATGCGGGTATGCCTGGACGTCCAGCCAGTAGATGATGGGGTCGTCCGGCGTACCCCACTGGAAGAAGGCGTCATCAATCGGCATATGGAACTTGTAGAGCCAACAGATCGTGTCGCCCGGCCAGTAGTACATGTCTGGCGGCCACATATAGCCTTCGCTGAGGAGGTCCGCGTAAATATCCACATCGAACTCGCCGGCCAGGAAGCTCCGGTGCCAGAGCACGTCACCCGGGATGCTGTAGCCCTGAGGGTTCTCATCCGCCGGGATGTCGGCATGGAAGCTCAGGATGAAGTCCACGGCCGTCGGATCTTCCATCGGGAGCAAGTCTTCATACCAGGATCCCCAGACCCAGATCTCGGTGATCCTTCCGGTCTCGGTACAGAGATAATCGTCCGCCAGCACATATGGAGAGGTGGCGTGAACATCGATGCCGTTGTCGGTCAGATCGGGCCTCTGGAGCCACTTGAAAACCTCCTCCTGCACGATCTCGACCTCGTGGTCCTCGACTTCGCCATCAGGCGCCGGCCCATCAGGCGGCAATCCGCCCATGGAGCTCACCCGGAAGCGACCGAAGGTCTGTCCCAGAATTGCGCTTGCGGGTGTGGTGACATTGATATTCCACGTCCCGGCCGCGAGCCAACCGGAATAGACCAGTTCGGCCGCCGCCCACATCCCGTCGCCATCAAAGTCGATCCAGGCATCAAGGAACCCTCCGGTGCCACTGCCGCCGTCATTGATCTCGACCGTGAATGCCTGGGTTGTGCCCTGCGTCAATACCGGGATCTGGACCCCGTCCTCATCGTCGTTCCCGTCATTGTCATCACCGAGGGCATTGGGGTCGGGTTGGCCGTCGGTCTCGGCATCCGGGAAGTCTGTGGTGTCACCAAGCCATGGACCGGCGATCACGTGGTTTGCGCCATTGTTCATGGCAAGCGTGGGATAGGGAGCATCGGGTGCATCGCCCCAGTCGAGTTCCTGCTCCTCGCCCACGATGACGAAGGCCAGGTCGATGGACTGTCCGGCATACTCGTGCATGGGAGGGTATCTCAGCTCATACCAGGGACCCGGGTAGGGTTCAGAACCCTGCCCCCAGACGGCATCATCGTTCCAGTGGTCTATGGACGTCTTCCAGCCGAAGTAAGCTGCGCCGTCACTGGGTTCGGCCTTTACATCAAGCCAGTAGATCACGGGAAAGTCCGGTGTCCCCTCCTGCCAGAATTGCTCGTGATCGGGTATATAGAAGTTGTACTGCCAGATGGTGTAATCCGCATCAGGCGTGTAGAAATCCGGGGGATCCATCCATCCTTCGGGGGTCCCGTCGATCCAGATCCTTGCGGTGAATTCGCCTGGCTGGAACTGCCGCAACCAGAGCAGGTCGCCCGGCATGCTGTAACCCGTCGGGCTCTGATCTGCCGGTATGTCGGCATGAATGCTCAAGGTGAAGATTACGTCGTCGGGTCCATTCGGGGGCACCATGTCGGACAGCCATGATCCCCAGATGTGGATCTCGGTGATGGGCCCGGTCTGCCGGCACTCGAAGTCATCAGCCAGGATGAAGTCGTAGGAGGCGTTCACATCGATCCCCGTGGGCATCTCATCGGGCAGCTGGACCCACTTGAACGGCATCGAGGGATCCCAGTCGCCGAACGCCGCGCCTGTGACCAACAACATCGCACCCACCAACAACAGTGTCTTCCGAACCATCTCAACCTCCTTTCGCATGCCATTATGGCATGGTGGAAAATGCTGAGTCCTGGGTTCGAGTGGGTGGTGTCGCGGCTCCTGATAGGCACACAGGTCCAGAGAGGCTATTGGATACTATTCACCGTCAGCGCAAATCGATGAAAAACGGCTTGCTCTCCGGATAACTCGCACTTTCCTGGGGCCAACAGGGACACTTGCGATACTCCCACTCTCTTATGCGGGCGAATTGTAGCACAAAGAAAGGGTGAAGTCAAAGGCCTTTGGAGAGCTCGCTGCGGACGGGATCTCGCCGGCCCGGGGCAACGCGGAAAGAGGGGCCGGCTCCGGGGCCCTCGCCGGGGCGGGACGTCTTGCCCAGGATAGATTAGGAAGTAACCGCGCTGTTGCTTAACAGGTTGGACCTGTTAAGTTCCAGCGACAGTCTGGCAGGAACTTCCGGAGGCAAGTGCTCTTTCGGCACTCCGGAGATTTCCGAACAAGTCCGTTTGATGGTGTTGCCGGGGTGTGGTTTGCAATGGTATCCTTATGCCACCAGGGAGGTGCAAGAATGCGGAGGATCGTGCTTTGAAGATCGCAGTCACGGGAAAGGGCGGGAGGGGGAAGACGACGATTGCCGGTATCCTGGCCGATTGTTTCAAGCGTGACGGCTACAAGATGCTCGCCGTGGATGCCGATCCCGACGCCAACCTGGCTTCCGCCATAGGGGTCTCTGCCGAACATGTTGCCTCGATCGTGCCAATCTGTGAGATGCACGAATTGATCAGGGAACGCACGGGAGCGGAACCGGGGAAGTTCGGCCAGATGTTTAAGATCAACCCGCGGGTAAGTGACATCCCGGACAAGTACTGTATCGATGCCGACGGTATCAATCTCATCGTCATGGGCGTGGTCAGGAAGGGCGCGGGTGGATGTGCCTGTCCGGAAAACGTCCTGCTTCAGAGTCTCCTCGTTGAGATCATGCTGAACAGTGATGATGTCGTGATCGTGGACATGGAGGCCGGAATCGAACACCTGGGGCGAGCGACATGCAAGGCGGTCGACGCGATGCTCGTGGTGGTGGAACCGGGCGCCAGGAGCGTGGGTACGGCAAGAAGGATAATGGAGCTCGCCGCGGACATCGGAGTGGAATCCTTCATGATCGTCGGTAACAAGGTCTGCAGTGAGTCTCAGCGAGAGTGGATCGCCGGGGAGTTTCCCTCAATGCGATTAGCCGGGATGTGGAGTTCCCTCGACTCCACAACAATCGATTTATGTCTGTCGATGTTTCGGTAGGCCAAGTTTCAACACACCAGAGGGGCCGTCAAGATCCATACGCAGATGAATCTGCGAGGCTCTATCCCAGAGTACATCTACCTTTCCGACGGAAAGCTACACGATGTCAACCTTCTCGATCAGCTGATCCCGTTCCCCGGCGCGTACTACATCATGGATCGCGGTTACCTCGATTTCAGCCGTCTTTACAGGATTGACACCTTCAAAGCATTCTTCGTGATCCGATCCAAAACCAATATTCAGTTCAAAAGACGGTATTCGCATCCCGTCGACCGGACTACCAATTTGATCTGCGATCAAACCGTTGTCCTCACCGGAGCATTTACTCCGAACTACTACCCGGCGCCGCTACGCAGGGTCAAGTTCTTTGATGACGAAATGGCAACACCGATTATTGTATTCATCAACGATTTCAACTTGTCTGCCCATACAATTGCCGAGCTCTACAAGGCACGTTGGAAAATCGAACTGTTCTTCAAATGGATCAAGCAGCGCCTGAGGATTAAGGCATTCTATGGCACCACCGCCAACGCTGTAAAATCCCAAATCTGGATCGCAATCACCACCTAACTGCTGATCGCCATTGTGAAAAAACGACTGCATATCAAACAGCCGCTCTACACTTTCCTGCAAGTACTGAGCATCTCGCTGTTCGAGAAAATCCCGATAATACAGGCCTTTCAGCGATGGGATTACAGAACACAGGATCACAGTATCTGTAAACAACTGTTATTATTCGAGTAGCGTTGGGACACTTGTGGTGTCTGTCCTCTATTTTTCCTATTTCTCTTCAGACGGGTCTGGTGTTTGAACAGCTGTGTAGCTCTGTGGTAATGTCATAGGGGGCGGTAAAGATACACTTGCGCGCCGGAGTGGAGGGCGGGTACAATGGGAAGCACCTCACGAAGCAGAGTTGTTACTTGCATGACCATCAGGTTGCAGGGGACAGGGAAGTAGGCGCCAGGGTCATAGAGGCAAAGGGCACGGTTGAGATCGCCGCTGAAGGGCAGGCAGCGACCAACTAGCCCTAAGAGCCGGCGGTAAGAACAGGCAGTACCGGCGGAAAACACAGGGAGGCAGATGCTCGGATTGATGGGCATAGCTATCTTCGCCGCGGCATTACTCTTTTCCCTCGGCGAGATGGGCTTCCTGACCGAGGCGCTCAACCTGCTCACCGCTTTCACCCTCACCCTGGTTTTTCTAGTGATCAACAGGGCGCGTGGGTGGAGGGGGATACCCCGCCGCCGGCTCGCCGCCGGAGTGGTTCTGCTCATCCTGGCCGCAGCTCTTGCCATGACCGGCGAGGTATGGCGCTCGCTGGCCTTCGTCGTTCTTCCCGCGGCGGTCATGATGGGTACCCGGGTCGGCGATCCCAGGCGAAGAGAAATCGCGCTGCTGATCCCCACAGTGGTCTTCTATCTCGCTTTTTCGCTCGCCGTCCGGCACCTTCCATATCTATGGTGGCTTGCGAACTCCGCAGCGACGGCCTACTCGAATGCTGTCGGAGATCTGATCCGCCAGGAATATACCTTCGGCGCCACCGCGTCCGGGGTGTGGGTCATGATGTTTGCGGCGGCATGGGGGCTTAGCCGGTTCATCTGGAGCGAGTATCGCAGTCGCTGGAAGTTCGCGATCTTCCTTCTCATGATCATCGCCATGGGCGGGCTCGTTCAGGTTCTGCTCACGCCGGTCGCGATGGGCGTCCAGCGTTGGGCCGGGTGGATGGACTTCATTCTCTTCAACGCCCAGGTACTCTACTTACTTGCGGCCCTTCCTCCCATCGCCTGGTATCGCCGCAGCTCGGAGCTGGACACCTGGGGACTCAGCGGCGTTTTCCAGCCAAGGACGCTCTTGCTGGTTTTCGTGGCGGGCCTGCTGCTCGGCATCAGCTGTGCTTTCGCGCCCAGGCAAGGCCAGGGTGGAGGCAGGATCTCCATCCTTGATGAAGGATTCATGAACTGGCGGGTGCCGGTCTTCGAGCGGTATGGAGAGCACTCCGGAGGCATGTTCGGACGGCTGCCCGGGTTCCTTAACGCGCAGGGATATGATGTGGTCAAGGTACCCAGGCCCCTTGATGCCAGGGCGCTTTCGGGCTCGCGGGTACTTGTCGTCATCAACCTCATAGAGTTCCTTGAACCCGCGGAGAAGCAGGCCATATGGGATTTCGTCGACCGGGGGGGATCGCTTCTGCTCCTGGGCGACCACACCGGTGTGAAGGGCATTCGCGGTCCGTCCAATGATTTGCTCGAACCTGTAGACATCGGGCTCAACTTCGATTCGGCCACCTACTGGGGGCAGGGCTGGCGGGATGCGCTGGAGCTGCTCGCGAGCCCTGTCAACAGGGGGATCCTGGTGGCCGAAGAGGTCCAGATCTGGGTTGGCGCCTCGCTCTTCCTTGGTCCATCCGCCGAGCCCGTTATCGTAGCCAAGTACGGCTATTCCGACATCGGCGACTCTGCGAATATCGACTGGGCTTATCTCGGCGACCGCCGCCACAACGCGGGCGAACGTATTGGGGACATGGTCCTGGCAGCGGAGGCCGCTCATGGAAAAGGCCGGGTGCTGGTGTTCGGTGATACGTCTCCGTTTCAGAATATGGCCCTGGTCAGCTCCTGGTCTTTCGTCCAGCGCGTGTTCCAGTGGCTGACGGGTCCGCGTTCATCATCCCAGACGCCGGCCCGCCTGGCCCTGCTGGTGATCGCCATCATATTCCTCGGGCTCTCAGGCAGGGCACTCGGGCATTCGGTTTTTGCCTGGATGATCCTGGCGCTGGCATTCACGCTCGGGGTTTCCGCGACCGGCAGGTTTGCAGCCCTTCCGGTCCCGCGGAGTATCGGCCTCCCGAAGGCGATCGTGGACTTCTCACACGGGGAGAGGTTCGACGAGCTGACCTGGTACCATGATTGTGTTGGAGGGTTGGAGCTTAATCTGGCGAGAAATGGATATACCCCGCTGCTCGCGAGGACGTTCGATGAGGCTCTCATAGCGGATAGCGAGCTCCTGGTGATGATCGCGCCATCAAAGCCGTTCAGCAAAAGAGACGAGGTGATCATCGGTGACTTCATGGAGAGCGGGGGAATCCTTATCCTCAGTACCGGTTATGAGGAGAAGGATCATTCCGAGTCCATCCTGAGATCCCTCGGAGTGACCATCCAGAATATGCCGCTGGCGCACTTCGAAACCGAGGCGCTGGGACAGACGGTTCGGTTCGCGGAGGCCTGGCCGCTTGATGTATCGGCTTCCGAGGCCATTGAAATATGCCACTACCCGGGTCTTGCCAACCCTGTCATGGTCTTCATCCCCCGCGGTAGTGGGGGAGCATTGGTGATCGGAGACTCGCAGTTCCTGCTCAACAGCAATCTCGAGGGGCTTGATGATTGGTACCTGGGTAATATCATGTTCCTTCGCGAGCTCTTCGACCGCCTGAGGATGTCCGGCCTGAAAGAGTCCAGCCTTGAACCAGGAGATTTCGAGTCATGAGATGGCTGTGGGTAACAGTGTTCTTTACAGCTCTGTTCTGGTTTCGCACCGTCCCTGTCTTCATCGCCCCTTCGGAGCGGTGGATCTGGTTCATCCTTCCCGCGATTCTGGCGGCGGCCCTGGCCGTGAGAAAGTCCGTCGTTAAGGAATTTGACCTTCGCTGGCTTCTCGCGCTCATTCCCTTCGCGCTGGCGCTCTGGCAGCTTCCGTTTCCTTTCCGTCTGCCGGTGTTGTTGTGCGCCCTTGCGGTGCTCCTTTTCGCCACGGTCCGAGTTTCACCGACTCTGGCGGGGATCGGTCTTCCGGTGGGCCTGGTCGGTCTCATGCTCTCGGTCCAGGCGGCGGCGTTTCCCTTTCTCTACATCATCTCATCGAGAGTTCATAAGATTCCCTTCCTGACGCCGCTGTTCTATGGGCTGGCAAAGCTCGTCAGTCCGGGAGTTTCCTTGAGCGAGCAGCAGCTCATGGTTCACTATGTGTACGATGTTTTCGAGTTTCCGACGCGTCTGGAGGCGCTGGGATTCATACCTCTGAGCCTGGTGGCTGTCGGGGGTATTGTCCTGCTCGCCGTCCGGAGGAGGTCCGGCAGAGTTTATGCCGGGTTCTTCGGCTTGCTCGCAGGCTACGCTATCCTCCGGTACCTCTTCCTTATCTTCCTTGTAGTCAAGTACCAGGCAGCCGGCGTCTTCTGGCTTCCTTTTCCTATGGCCCTCAGCCTGGCGCCCCTGATACTGATATTGATCGCGATTCCAGGGTTTAACCTGCCTTCCGATCGAGCTCCCGGTGGCTTAAGCCTTGGGTTGTCCTGGCCGGGCCGGAGATACGCACTCCTGGCGGCCGGACTTGCGGCGGCCTGCGCAATGGGTATAACCGGGCTATTCGCATACCACGATCCGGGCGTCCGGAAGCAGGGGCGTGTCCTGATCGAGGAGCTTCACTCCGACTGGGAGTGGAGCACCCAGGCGTACGATACCGACTGGTACGGGCGGAAATCGGGTTACAACTACTATTGTCTGGCGGAGTATCTCAGTCATTACTTTCACGTTGAAGCTTCCCGGGATTCACTTCTGCCCGAATTACTCTCGCGTTTCGATGTCGTCATGCTCAAGACCCCGACCAGCCCCTACAGCAAGCGGGAGATGAACGCACTGGTGGACTTTGTCCGCGATGGCGGCGGCTTGTGGTTGCTCGGAGACCACACCAATGTGTTCGGGACCTCGACGTATCTTAACCAGCTGGCGGGCCGCTTCGGCCTCCGCCTAAGGTACGACTCCACCTATGACTTAAGGACCCTGGCTCTTTCGCTCTTCCGGGCTCCCCCGGTATTCAGTCATCCCGCGGTCGCTTTCATGCCTCCGTATCTCTTTGCGACCTCCTGCACCATGGAAGCTCCGTTTCTCTCCGAGAACATGATCCTGGGCTATGGTCTCAAGGCCATGGATCTCGATTATGCCAGGACGAGCTTCTTCCCCAGGAAAGATAGCCAGAACTACAGCTTCGGTGTTTTCCTCCAGCAGGGTGGGGTGAAGCATGGGAAGGGGCGCGTGGCCCTCTTCACCGACAGCACGTGCTTCTCCAACTTCTTCATGTTCATGACGGGCAAGCCCGAACTGGCGGTCGGCACGATCGAGTGGCTCAACCGGGTCAATCGCCTTGCCTGGGTGAACATGCTGCTGCTCATCCTGGGACTCGCCTGCCTGGCGGGAGTGGTGGCAGTTACCCGTCGATGGGAGCGCGCCCGGATCCTGGCAGTGGTCCTTCCCGGTGCTTTCTTAGGGCTGGCGCTCGCGGTTCTCATCTATGACGGACTTGTCCGGCACTCCTACCGGCTTCCCGAGCCCCACAGCGATTATGTTCATGTTGCCTTCGAGTCCGAGCACTCGGCAATAGAGCTTCCGACCGCTCGCCTGGTGGTAAACCCCGAGATGAGCCTCCACACCTTTTTTGTCTGGACCCAGCGCCTCGGGTTCTTCCCGAGCATCGAGGCCACTCTCGAGGACGCGCTGGCGAAAGGTGATCTCGTGGTGATTGCCAACCCGGTCGTACCCTTCGATGCTCAGGAGCTGGGGGATCTGGCGAGCTATGTGAGCGGTGGCGGCAATCTGCTTGTCCTCGTCGATCCGCTTAATCAGGGTGATGCGCAGCCGCAGCTTCTCCAATCACTTGGGGTGTGCGAGGTGGCACCCGGCTGGAGTGAGACCGGGGAGGATTCTGTCCCACCTGACATCGTCAGCCTTCAAGGGGAGAGGATCACCCAGGCTGCCCGGCCCGCCGGCCTCGAGTGCGCCGCGCCGCGCCTGAACCTCTCAGATGGCTCCGTGGTCCTGGCCGAGATCAGATTGGGGGAAGGCCGCATATTCGTCTTTTCGGACTTCTATCTTTTCACCGACAGGACCATGGGACACACGGGGGAACCCCTTGACGCGAGAAAGTACGGTATATTCGAGCTGGAGTACTGGATGCTGCGGGAAATCCTTGATATTGCGCAACCCCGGCTCTTCTGGCAGTCTTATCCTGAGCAGCCGGAGTAACCCGAGTAAGCCAAGTAACCCAAATTCACAACCGCGGGGTCAGGTACCGATGTGTGAATTCACACATC
>JAUXGG010000238.1 GCA_030622265.1 Candidatus Eiseniibacteriota bacterium | reverse complement strand
CCGTGAGGATGTCCAAGTATTCGCTGTCATTCGATTGACTCACTCAGTACCTCGCATCATCATTTCCTCACGACTAACGACTTTATCAGGTCCACCGGGCCGCGTCAACTACACGCTTTATGACGCCTTATGCTTGAGGGTGGGGGCTCAACCGCGCAGCGCTGCTGACCCGCCCTGCCGGTTGACAGTACTGGCGCAGGCCTGTAAGCTCAAGGAGAGTGGAGGAACACCGCGAGAGCGCCGGATTCTCAAGAATGGACAGGAGGTAAAGCGTGATCGGGGCAATAGCCGGCGACATCATCGGCTCGGCTTTCGAGCATGACCCGACCAAGAGTAAGAACTTCGCCCTGCTCCAGCCCGGCGCCAGGTTCACAGACGATTCGGTGCTAACCGTAGCGGTGGCTCAGGCGATTCTCGAAAAAGGCGACTATGGCGATGCGATAAGGGAAGTGGGACGGCGGTATCCACGTTCGGGGTACGGCCTGCATTTCTATCACTGGCTCATGTCGGGTGAGACCGAACCATATAACAGCTTCGGCAACGGCTCGGCCATGCGGGTAAGTCCCGTGGGTTTCGCTTTCGACGAGGAGGAAAAGGTCCTGGCAGAGGCCAGGCGGTCGGCGGAGGTTACCCATAGCCATCCCGAGGGCATAAAGGGAGCGCAGGCTACGGCCCTTGCGGTCCTGCTCGCCCGGAAGGGATGCGAGAAGGCCGATATCAAGCGGGAGATCCAGTCAAGATTCGGCTATGACCTCGAACGTTCCTTAGACGATATCAGACCGGCCTATAGCTTCGATGTTACGTGCCAGGGGAGCGTCCCCGAGGCCATCATCGCTTTCTTAGAATCCACCTCTTATGAGGATGCCATCCGGAACGCCATCTCCCTGGGTGGGGACAGCGACACCCAGGCCTGCATAGCCGGGGGCATCGCCCAGGCCCACTATGGAGCGCTGCCCGTGGCGATCGTCGACCTGGTCAGGGTAATCCTGCCCGAGGATCTATGGACCATTGCCGAGGCCTTCTGTAAGTGCTTCGGTATCGAGATCCCCGGGCCCACGGTCTGAACGGGGCCGGCGGTTTGAGCCCGGCCGTCGGCATGACCCGCACCCTGGGAATCGGCGGTGCATGTTGAAATCCCCCGCGGAATGCGTTAGAAATCTAATAGTACACACACCCCATATAGTACACATACGCCATATGGAGGAACCTCGATGAAAGCCTCGCGCCTTTGGATCTATCCAGTCATCATTGTCACTTTCACGATTCTCACTTTCACGGGCAGTCTGCTCGCGCATGTGGACCTGGGAGAGCCGGTGCCGCTTGACCCGGCGGCCATACACGGGGTGCTCGATAACGGCCTCACCTACTACATACGCCACAATGAGGAGCCCAGGGAGCGGGCGAGCTTCTACATTGTGCAGAATGTCGGGGCGGTCCTCGAGGAAGATAATCAGAATGGCCTGGCTCATTTCCTCGAGCATATGGCATTCAATGGAACCGAGCATTTCCCGGGAAAAGGGGTTATCAAGACTCTCGAGAGGAATGGGATCGCCTTTGGCAGAGAGCTCAATGCTTACACCTGGTTCGACGAGACCTCGTACAATATCTCCAATGTACCCACGACCGATCCCGCCCTCCTGGATACGTGTCTTCTCATACTTCGGGACTGGGCCGACGGCCTGTTGCTCACCGAGGAGGAGATCGACAAGGAACGCGGCGTCATACGCGAGGAGTGGCGGACCAGGAGGAATGCGGGCTTTCGCATGTTTAATAAATCCCAGGAATACTATTTTCGCGATTCGAAGTACGCCGAGCGGGATGTGATAGGCGACCTCGATGTGATCGAGTCCTCGGATTATGAAATCCTGCGCGCCTTCTACCATGACTGGTACCGCACCGACCTCCAGGCCATAATGGTGGTCGGCGACTTCGATCCCGCCGGGATGGAAGCCAGCATCAAGGATCTCTTTTCTGCAATCAGTCCCGTAGAGAACCCCAGGCCCCGGCCGACCTACCGTGTGCCTGAGAACTCCGAACTGATCTACGGGCTGGTCACCGACCCGGAGGCCACCTCATCGGCGGTATCCATTTACATAAAGCACGATGGAGTTCCGGCTGAGAAGAAGACCCTCGCTTATCTCAGGCATGACTATGTGCATGGTCTGTATAACAGCATGTTCGCCAGCCGGATCTCCGAGCTGCTTCGCAAGGAGAACCCGCCTTTCATCTATGGGTCGGCAAACTATGGTGGATTCGTGGCCCGCGAGCTCAATGCCTATAGCATCAGCGCAACCCTGAATCCGGGCGAGGAAGCCCGCGGTCTCGAGGCTATCCTGACCGAGAACGAGAGAGTCAGGCGGCATGGTTTCACCTCGACCGAGTTGGAGAGGGCGAAGGCCAACCTGCTTACCGCGGTGGAGACCAGTTACAATAAGCGGGAGAAGCGGAGCCACGACCAGTTCTGCAGCTCATACCGCGGCCATTATCTGACCAATGAGCCTGCTCCCGGCATCGAGTTTGTATTCGAATTCGTCGAGGAGATTTTGCCCAGTATCGGCCTGGAGGAGATCAATGCCCTGCCGGCGGCATGGATGACGGATGAGAACCGCGTCCTTGTGGTGCGCGGGCCGGAGCAGGAAGGGCAGCATCACCTGTCAGAGGCCGAGGTCGTGGCCATCATGGCTAAGGTCGAAGCCACGGAGGTCGAGCCCTATGTTGATGAGGTCTCCGGCAGCGTACTTCTCGAAGTCGTTCCGGAGGGTGGTACCATAGTGGCCACGAGGGCAGTACCGGACCTCGGCGCCGTGGAATGGATGCTGGGGAATGGCGCGACGGTAGTCTACCGGTACTCGGACCTCACCAAGGATGAGATTCGTTTCTCGGCCTACAGCCCGGGCGGGACCTCGATCTATCCTGTGGAATCGCTGCCCTCGGCCAGGATGGCTTCAAGCTTGGTCAGGAACTTCGGGGTGGGAGACTTCGATGCCACCGCACTCGAGAAGCTCCTCGCCGGCAAGAACGCGTCGGTCAGCCCGTCCATCGGAGGCCTGACCGAAGGCCTGGGCGGAAGCTGCTCCCCGGATGATCTGGAGACCATGCTGCAGCTCGCCTACCTGTGCTTCGAGAATCCGCGCTTCGACGAGGCCGCCTATGAAGCCACCATGCAGCGTAACAGGGCGTGGATCGAGGAAGCCAGGAACGACCCTCAGAAGGCGATCCGGGACTCCGTTAGTCTCATCACCAATGATCATCATCCCAGGGCGATGGTCTTCGATCTGGACTATCTGGATCGCGTGGACTTTGAGATAGTCGAGAAGATCTACCGCGAGAGACTGAAGGATGCGAGTGACTTCACCTTTCTTTTCGTGGGCTACATGGAGGCCGATGAGGCCCGGCCGCTGATAGAGACCTATCTCGGAGCCATAGGTGATGCCGGCCGCGATGAGACCTGGGTGGACAACGGTGTCGGAATGCCGGAGGGCAGGACCGAGAGGACCATCCTGATCGAGCTCAATGTGCCCAAGGCCACGGTCCATATCAAGTACGGAAATGAGATCGAATACACCCCGGAGAACAGGATCCATCTCAGGATAATCGAGGAGATCCTGGACCTGCGCTACACCGAGACCATAAGGGAGGAAGAGGGTGGTACCTACAGCGTGAGCGTGCGTCGCAGCATGAGTCACTATCCCAGGGAGAAGATGAGCCTCACGATGCGGTTCGATTGCGATCCTGACGAGGCCGCCCATCTCAAGTCATTGATATATAGTGAGATAGACGTGCTGTTGGAGAAGGGGCCCTCTCAGGGCGATCTGGCCAAGACCATTGAGAACATGCGAAAACAGCGTGAAGAGGTCATGCAGCGAAACGGGTTCTGGATGAGCGCGCTCAGGAGCTACTATTACCATGGAATCGACATCGTCGCCCCTGAGAACTATGATCATATTCTCGACGCCGTGACCGTGGAATCCGTTCGCGAGACGGCAAAGCGTATGCTTGAGGGGGCCGACGTAGTTGATATCACATTTCTGCCCCTGGCCGAGGCCGACCCCGAGTAAAAGCCCTGGGGGATCAGGCCGGACTGGGGGATCAGACCGGAAATTCACAAATGGGGTCAGGTACCGGATTGTGAATTCACAATCCGGTACCTGACCCCATTTGTGAATTT
>JAUXGG010000218.1 GCA_030622265.1 Candidatus Eiseniibacteriota bacterium | reverse complement strand
TGCCATTGCCGGTGATTGAAGAGAAGGACGGCGTCTATGCCCTGGCGGCGGAGAGGCCCAAGTCCATCGGCCGGATCCATACCTTCTCAGGCAACTTCGGGGTAATGGTAAAGGCGTACTGCTATATGCTGATGACGGGAGCCGTCGGCATGAGGGAGATCGCGGAGAAGTCCCTGCTCAATGCCAACTACCTGCTCGCGCTTCTGAAGGACCACTTCCAGGTTCCTTATGGAGGCGTCTGTAAGCATGAGTTCGTGCTTTCAGGCAAGGACAAGCTCGCCCACGGGGTGAGAACCCTCGACATAGCCAAGCGCCTGATGGACTATGGCTTCCATCCTCCAACCATATACTTCCCCCTGATAGTCGATGAGGCGCTGATGGTCGAACCAACCGAGACCGAGTCCATTGAGACTCTCGAACGCTTTGCCGAGGCCATGAAGGCCATAGCCGGAGAGATTGAAACCGACCCCGAGAAGGTCAAGGGCTCACCCTATTCGACTCCGGTGCGCCGGGTGGATGAAGGTCTCGCAGCGAGGAAACTCGATGTCGCAGAATGAGGCGGATGAGTACCTGGAATGGAGCGTCTTTCCATTCATGGAGAATCTCAGGCGGTCCATCATAGTCGTGGCGATCATCGTGGCTGTCGCGGTGCTGGTCTACCTGGCCTTCAAGGAAGTCTTCCTGGTGGTTCTCTCGGTTGCCATCCTCTTTGCCTCGCTTTATGCGTATTTCAGCAGGACCACGTACCGGCTCGATCAGAGCGGGGTGACCGTAAGGACGATGTCTGTTAAGACCGCCAAGGGGTGGTCTCACTTCAAGAGGTTCTATCCTGATAACAGGGGGATCACGCTGTCTCCATTCGCGGGACCTTCCAGGCTTGAACCCTTCAGGTCGGTGAGGTTATTATACGGGAGTAATAAAGATGAAGTGGTGGCCTTTGTTTCGAAGAGAATCGGTGGGGACGCCTAGCGCCATTCCGGCGCTCGAGGCCTCGGCGGAGGAAGCCTCCGACGACGAGGACCAGGCTCTGATCGACGCGGTGGCGGAGAAGATCGTGCGCAAGCATTTGAGCGTTCCGGCGATTTTCTTCCTGGAGTCGAGCAAACCGCTTGCATTCCTGGGAGGCCAACTGCTAATTTTCCTAGAACCCTTTGTACAGACTTTGTTCAACTTCAAGCAGTACCAGCGTTTCGCGCTTCTCATGGAGGACAGGGATAGCTGGGAGCGGCTGGTGCGCAGGATAGAGGACCTGGAAACGGACTATTCCGAGAAGGAAAAGCAGGCCAAGGCGGCTGAGAAGCAAGCCAAAGAGGCGCAGAAGCAAGCCAAGAAGAAGGAGTGACGCAAGGTGGCAGAAGTGAATAAGGATGTCGAGGACATTCAGACCATTATGGCCACTGACTGCGGCAGCACCACTACCAAAGCTATTCTGATCGAGAAACGTGACGGCGAATACAGGCTCATCGTGAGGGGCGAAGCTCCGACCACGGTTGAGGCTCCTTTCGAGGATGTCACGCGAGGTGTGCTGAATGCCGTGGCAGAGGTCGAGGATCTGACCGGTAACACCTATATCAAGGATGACAAGATCGCGCATCCGCGCCAGGGTGATGTGGGGACGGACCTTTATCTTTCCACCTCATCCGCAGGTGGAGGTCTCCAGATGATGGTGGCCGGCGTGGTGAAGGAGATGACGGCGGAGAGCGCCCAGAGAGCGGCGCTGGGTGCTGGTGCGATCGTCATGGACGTCATCGCCTCCAATGACCAGAGACAGCCTCATGAGCGCATCCAGAGGATAAGAGCCTTGCGTCCCGACATGATTCTGGTTTCGGGCGGAATAGACGGCGGCACCACAACGCATGTCGCCGAACTGGCCGAGCTTATTGCCGCAGCCGATCCAAGACCGAGACTGGGGATGAGTTATTCGCTTCCCGTGATTTTCGCCGGAAACGTGGATGCCAGGGAATTGGTCAAGGACAGGCTGGAGACCAAGACCAGCCTCTCGATCACGGAGAACCTGAGACCGGTGCTGGAGCGCGAGAACCTTCAGCCGGCCAGACTGGGGATTCAGGAGCTCTTCCTCGAGCACGTGATGAAGCATGCCCCGGGGTATAAGCACTTGCTGGAATGGACACCGGTGCCGATCATGCCCACTCCGGCTGCGGTGGGAATCATCATGCAGCTTATCGCAAAGGAAGAGGGCATAAACGTGGTCGGCGTCGACATTGGCGGTGCGACCACTGACGTGTTCTCGGTCTTCGGCGATGTCTTTAACCGCACAGTCAGCGCAAACCTCGGCATGAGTTACTCCATATCAAATGTGCTCGCGGAGGCCACTGTTCCCAATATCCTGCGCTGGGTTCCCTTCGATGTTGAGGAGACAGACTTAAGAAACCGCGTGAAGAACAAGATGATAAGGCCCACGACGATTCCCCAGGCGCTCGAGTCCCTGATAATAGAGCAGGCCATGGCCAGGGAGGCCCTGAGGCTTGCCTTCATTCAGCACAAGCTGCTGGCGGTGGGACTCAAGGGTGTCCAGCAGGAACGTACCATTTCGGATACTTTCGAGCAGACCGAGAGCGGCGTCACCCTGGTCGACATGATGCAGCTGGACATGCTGGTGGGAAGCGGCGGAGTGCTCTCCCATGCGCCCAGGAGGGTCCAGGCGGCGTTCATGCTGATCGACGGCTTCATGCCCGAGGGTATAACCGAGCTCGCTGTCGATTCGATCTTCATGATGCCCCAGCTCGGTGTGCTGGCCCAGGTACATCCCAAGGCCGCAATGGAGGTCTTCCATAAGGACTGCCTAATCAGGCTGGGGACCTGCGTCGCACCGAGGGGTGAGGGGAAAGAGGGGGCTCCGTGTCTGGAAATCAGCCTCGAGATGCCCGACGGTACGACCGAGTCGCGTTCGGTCAAGTTCGGCGAGATGGCAGTAATACCGCTCGAAGTGGGGCAGAAGGCCAAGGCCGTGATCAAGCCTTCGCGCAAGTTCGATGCGGGTGCGGGCAAGGGCAAGGAAATACAGACGGAGCTGGGTGGCGGTCAGGTGGGGGTGGTCATAGATGCCAGGGGGAGGCCTCTCGCTCTGCCCACGGACAGGGTCGAGAGAGTCCGCAAACTCTCTGAATGGAATGATGCTCTCGGGGTGTACCCCGAGGACTGAAGCTCGATGGAGGATTAGCAATTGACACACGCTTACACCCCGGGGCTGAAGGTCTCCCGGCAGACAGAGGTAAAAAAGGAAAGAAGGCTGCCCCTGAAGGGCGATGTTCTGGTGGGTGTCGGTGACAGCGTGACGGCGGAGACGATCGTCGCCAAGACCGAGTTGCCGGGCAATGTCCAGACCGTGAACGTCGCCAACAGGCTGAGCATCCTGCCCGAGGATATCGAACGGAACATGGTGGTCAAGGTGGGCGGCTGGGTCGATCAGGGTGACCTTATCGCCGAGAGCCGCAGCTTCTTCGGCCTGTTCAAGTCCAGCGCCAAGATGCCGGTTGCGGGAACCATAGAATCGGTTTCCAACATCACCGGTCAGGTCATAGTCAGGGAGAGGGCCATTCCTGTTGAGATCGATGCCTATGTGGACGGTGAGGTGATCGAGGTATTTGAGGGCGA
The DNA here is from genome assembly GCA_030622265.1 of Candidatus Eiseniibacteriota bacterium. GTDB lineage: Bacteria > Arandabacterota > Arandabacteria > Arandabacterales > Arandabacteraceae > JAUVJV01. The sequence continues at coordinate 650 of JAUXGG010000218.1, read as the reverse complement.
AGGTGTTCTGGTCAAGACCACCGCTACTTTCGTTCAGGGTATCTTCGGCATCGGTGGAGAGGCCGTCGGGATACTCGATGTGGTGGCCCCCGACGGGTCTGTGGTAATGGATCCGTCCTCGATCAACTCCTCCCACAAGGACAAGATCATCGTGGGCGGGTCGCTTGTCACCATGGACGCGCTTGACCGCGCCAGAGAGGTGGGCGTTCGCGGCATCATAGCCGGCGGCATCGGAGATTCTGATCTCCGCATCCTCCTCGGATACGATCTCGGCGTGGCGATCACAGGCTCGGAGGAGATCGGCCTGACCGTCGTTGTGACCGAGGGCTTCGGGCAGATGACCATGGCCGACCGGACCTTCAACCTGCTTGCTTCCCGAAAGGGCATGAAAACGTCGATCAGCGGAGCCACCCAGATCCGGGCCGGCGTTATCCGGCCCGAGGTAGTGATACCCCTGGACGCCGCCACCCGGAGGAGCGAGGGGGAAGCCGTGCAGAAGCACGCCACGGGTCTTGTTATCGGCAGTCCGGTCAGGGTAATCAGGGAGCCGCATTTCGGCAAGATTGGTGAGGTAACATCTCTGCCTCCCAAGCTCCAGAAACTCGAGAGTGAAGCCATGGTGAGAGTGCTCGGTGTCAGGTTCGAGGAGG
>JAUXGG010000049.1 GCA_030622265.1 Candidatus Eiseniibacteriota bacterium | reverse complement strand
TGATGCCTTCGCAGACTGGGCACACGAGGTCTTTCCTCTTACGCTTTGTCACATGCTGCTGGAGCAGGACGCCGCAGACCTCGCACCGCGCGGGCACCTTGGCATTACGCATCAGGAGGAGGGCGGCGGAGGAGATCACGAGCAAAGCCAGAGCACCGAAAGCGCCGGTCTCTAAAGGATGATAGGTCCCTATGACCACCTGGTTCTCGGGGTCCATGGAGAGCTGCCACAGCACTCTCGTCTGAAGATTCATCGGGACCAATGCGGGAGTATCCTTGCTCGTCACCAGCCTTCTGGTGAGATCAAAGTCCAGCGTTGACGCCGTCGAGAGCTCATCCTGCGCAAGATCGTACTGGAGGAGGGCGTTGAGGGTCTGGGAGTAGTTGTAGTGGATCACAGCCTCCCGGGGACCTGCCCGGAGAGCTTCCTTGAACTTCGAGGTCGCATCACGGTACCGGCCCAGGCCGTGGTAGGCAACCCCGAGGTTATTGAGAATCGAAGCGTTCTCATGGGCGAACTTGGAAGCCAGGGTGAAGCGCTCTATGGCCTGGGCATTGTCACCTTCTCTCAGGTGTACCAGGCCTCGCATGAACTCGGTTATGGGGTCGAAGTTGGAGGATCCTGATTTCTCTGTGATGCTCTTGGCAAATCTATCATCATCGATGCGATCGGCCAGGGCGGCAAGCCTCAAGGGTGAGTCCGGGTGCTGGGTGGAAACGATCCTCGCGGTTATTCCCAGGATAACGGTGAACAGGATGAGGAACGCGGCAAACCCGGCGACTATTTTTCTCTCCGATGAGCCTGTGAAACGCCAGGAGAGAGCCGCGCCGATCACCGCCATCCAGGTGATGATACCGATAACGCTCTTACCCGACAGGATTATGATACACGCTACGACGCAGCCCAGCACGATGCTCTTGAAGTTCCATCCATGGAAGCGTGCCGACAGGCTCAAGACAATCGAATACGCTACCTCCCGGGCATGCCTGATGACAACGGTGATTATGGCCAGGTATACGGCGAGGGTAAGGGCGATCAGTATGATGAGGACCACGTTCGTGGCCACGAGCGACTGGTAGAAGAAATCCGTCAGCAGGTACTTAAGGCCCGTCGTAAACTCCAGAAACGCATCCATGAGGGACCGTCTGAGGTAAACCCGGGCCAGCGCGAAATGGGGTTCGGGAGAAGTGCGCATGTGCCTTGAGGCAAGCAGGAAGTGCTCGGTGGCCTTATCGACACTGCCCTCATCGAGACACTTCTGGCCCTTCCAGAGGTGGGTCTTGGATTGGAGGATGGAGTCACCGGTCAGCTCCAGGGCCGCCGTGTTCTCGGCTCTGCATACGCCCGTCAGGAGTAGTGCCGCCATTATAGACACCAGCAAAAGCTTATATGGCACTTGTAGTGTTCTCCGTAACTTCCATGCGGTTCAAAGGGCGTTCGACTGAACGCTTGTGCCGCCTGGGTTGCATTGTCCCGATTCCCCTGGCCTGCCGCCTGAAGGAGGCAGTCTATTCCACTATTCGGCAATAATGCGCTACGGCTTTAGCCGTCTCGTGTGCTATAGTGATGACTTGCCGATATTAGTCATTTGGGGCTGTTTTGGGTTGACACGGCAGCGGAATCGCTCTTAACTTATGAAACCAGTCAGACCTCTAATTCGAAGGCGTGTCCTCATGGTCTCTGTAAGGAAGACAATTCCATTCGCGGTTGCAGTGTTGCTGTTTCTCGCCATTCTGCCGGTCGCTGCCCATGCCGGGGGGCCGGTTTCCCTGTCCTATGCCATCGGGCTGGATGGCAGGGACGTCTCCGGGAACGGCCAGATCGGGGTGGCGGAGACCGCACTTCGGGGGCCCCTGAGGGTCCGTGTCGTGGATAGCGAGGGGCGGCCGGTCGAGGGGGTCGAGGTCAGGTTCAGGCTCATCGAGGAGGGAAGCAGGTTCGAGTCATTTGTGGGCATGCCCCAGATCGCCCAGCCTCTGGTGACAACGGGACCGAACGGCCACGCCGCGACGCCCCTGGCTTTCGGTACGAAGGATGGTACCTTCCATATCCTCTGCGCTCCCGAGGCCATCGACGGGAACTCGCTGGTGTTCACTGTAAAGGCCTACCGGAAGCACTGGCTGGCCTTTACCCTGATCGGTATCGTCGGCGGCCTGGCCTTATTTCTCTTCGGCATCAAGTTCGGGGGACGAGGACTTCAGAAGGTTGCCGGGCACAAGCTGCGGGATACCGTGTGCAAGCTTACCGCAAACAGGTTCCTGGGCCTGATTACCGGGATTGCGGTCACGGTGGTTCTCCAGAGCAGCAGTGCCACGACTGCCATGATGGTAAGCTTCGCGAACGCGGGGATCATCATGCTCAGCCAGGCCCTGGGGGTCATCCTGGGGGCCGATATAGGCACGACGCTCACGGTCCAGCTGATCGCGTTCAGGATCTTCGACTATGCCCTGCTGATCGTCGCGATCGGCTTCGTGCTCTTCCTGGCCAAGTCCCGGCGCTACTCGCGCTTCGGACAGATCATAATGGGCTTCGGCATGATCTTCTTCGGAATGTCCGTGATGGCTACTGCCGTGGCGCCCGCCAAGGATCACCCCGCGTTTGTGAGTTTCATGCTTGGGGTCGAGCGAAACGTCGGCCTGGCCATCCTGACATCGGCCATCTTCACGGCGATAGTCCAGAGCAGCGCGGCGACCATCGGCCTGGTATTGACCTTTGCCTTCCAGGGCGTAATAAGTATCGAGGCTGCGATTCCGCTGGTATTGGGCGCCAATATAGGAACTTGTGCCACCGCCCTGCTGGCGAGCCTGGGAAGCACCGCCGAGGGACGGAGAATAGCGTGGGCTCACACCTTTTTCAAGATAGTGGCGGTTCTGCTGTTGCTTCCTTTCCTGGGCAAGTTCACCGCTCTTGTGACATCAAGCGCTCCCAGCCTGACCAGGCAGATAGCGAACGCTCACAGTTTCTTTAACATAGCTGCGGCCCTGATCTTCATCCCGTTCGTCAAGCCCTGGGCCGCGGTGTTCCGGTTCCTGGTAAAGGAGGACGAGGTCTCGGTCACGGCCTTTAAGCCTGTCTATCTCGACCAGCGGGTTCTCGATGCGCCATCGCTTGCGCTTGGCCAGGCAACCCGGGAAACGCTGAGGATGGCCGATCTTACTTATGCCATCTACTCGCAGTCGATAGATGTTTTCCTCAGGGATGACGAGACCCTGAGGACTAGACTGAGCGAGGATGACGATAAGATCGACACGCTCGAAGAGGCCATAACGCCATATCTGACGGCGCTTTCGGGAAGCGAGATGTCTGATGATGATGCCGAGCGGTCGATCAGCCTGCTCTTTATAGTCAAGAACCTGGAGCTCATAGGCGATGTTGTCTCAAAGAGCCTGATGGACCTGGCGCTTAAGAAGATCACCGTGTCTCCCCGTTTTTCATCGGAAGCCCTCGACAGGATACGGGAGTACCACGACGAGATAGAAACGACTTTCCAGATGGCAATAGACTCATTTGCATCGCAGAACAAGAAGCTGGCGGGGGAGATCGTGGAGAGGAAGTCGAAGATGAACCTGCTGGAGCGGGAGTTCCACAGGGAGCACCTCTCGCTCTTGAGCGGAGACAAGGAAGAGGTAATCGCGACCAGCACGATATTCCTTGACGTGATAAGCGATCTGAAGAGAATCAATTCCTACGCATCCGGTATTGCATACGCGGTTCTAGGCAAGATCTGATAGAGACGAGGTGACCCAGGTGCCTGCAAAACGTTTTGCTGTTATTGGGTTGGGGAGATTCGGCTATACGGTGGCCGTCCACCTGACGAAAAGCGGCGCTGATGTGATAGCTATCGACACGGACCAGAACATCATAAACGAGGTCAGCAAGCAAGTTTCGGTGGCCATCTGCATGAACTCCGTCGACAAGGACGCACTGGTCGCGCACGGAATCGACAAGGTGGATGCCGCGGTCGTGGCCATAGGCCAGAACTTCGAGGCCAATATCCTGACCACGGCCATACTCAAAGACATCGGTGTTGAGAAGGTGGTAGCGCGTGCGGGCAACGACGTGCAGAAGAAGATCCTCGAGAGGATCGGCGCCGACCGGGTGATCTTTCCGGAGGACGCGATCGGCGTGCGCGTGGCCCAGAGCCTTATCAGTTCAAGAATAGTGGAAATCACGTCGCTCTTCGAGGGACTGAGCGTGGCCCAGGTCGGCGTGTCCAAGGATCTGATCGGCAAGAAAATCGGGGAGATCAAGTTCCGGCAGAAGTACAGGTGCAATATCGTGGTCATAAAGCGGAAGTCGGACCCGGCGGATCTAAAGGGTGAGTCGTCCTGGTACAATGTGCTCCCGGAGCCGGATGACGAGATCCGCATCGGCGACATCCTCGTTGTGGTCGGTGCCGAGAAGGACATCGAGAGGTTCGCCAGCAGTCTGGCATGAGGGGACTATTCAGATGGAATGGGTATACATAGATTCACTTGGCGGTCACGTCGGCAAACAGGTCGTGGTCAAGGGCTGGGTCTACAACACCCGCTCGAGCGGCAGGATCAAGTTTCTTGTGGTGCGGGACGGCACGGGCTTAGTCCAGTGCGTGATCAATAAGGCGGATTCCGAAGAGGCCAGCGCCGCCTTCGATGAGCTAACCCAGGAGAGCTCGGTGATCGTCACCGGGACCGTTGGTGAAGACAGCCGCGCCCCCGGCGGATACGAGATCCTGGCCAGTGGTCTGGAGCTCGTGCACGCGGCAGAACCCTATCCCATAACTCCCAAAGAGCACGGCGTGGCGTTCTTGATGGACCACCGGCACCTCTGGCTCCGGTCCTCAAAGCAGAACGCCATCCTGAGAATCCGGGCCGAGGTCATTAAGGCGGCCAGGGACTACCTTGACGGGCAGGGCTTCACGCAGGTGGACGCCCCTATCATAACGCCGTCCGCGGCGGAGGGGACCACGACCCTGTTTGAGACCGATTACTTCGGGGACAAGGCTTACCTCTCACAGACCGGCCAGCTTTACAATGAAGCATCCTGCATGGCTATGGGCCGGGTCTATTGCTATGGCCCGACCTTCAGGGCGGAGAAGGCAAAGACCCGGCGTCATCTGACCGAGTTCTGGATGCTGGAGCCCGAGATCGCATACGGCACCCTGGATATGGTCTTTGACCTTTCAGAGGGGCTGACCACCTATGTGGTCGCCAGGGTCTTAGAGAAACGCAAGCGGGAGCTCAGCACGCTCGAGCGGGATATCGCCCGGCTTGAAAGCGTGGTTTCACCGTTTCCGAGGATCACTTATGACGAGGCCCTGAAGTTGCTCGGCGAGAAGGGGCACGAGGTCGCCTGGGGTGATGACCTCGGCGCGGCCGAGGAGACGGTGCTTTCCGAGGCCTTCGATCGCCCGGTGTTCATCCATCGTTACCCGGCCGGGGCCAAGGCGTTCTACATGCAACCCGATCCCGAGAATGAGAAGCTGGTGATGTGTACGGATATGCTGGCGCCGGAGGGTATCGGCGAGATCATCGGCGGAAGCGAGAGGATCTGGGATATCGAGCTGCTAAAGAAGCGGATCAAGCAGCACGGACTTCCCAGGGAAGCTTTCGAGTGGTACCTGGACCTTCGCAAGTACGGGTCTGTCCCGCACGCCGGCTTCGGCCTGGGAATCGAGCGCACGGTGGCCTGGATATGCGGAATCAGGCACATAAGAGAAGCAATACCATTCCCGCGAATGCTTCACAGAGTCTATCCCTGAAAGGCTTTTCCCCGGTAACGTCGCGAAAAGGCGCCCTGAATATCCTTTAGATATCAGTCTGCCGGTAAGGTCCACGCGCCCGAGCGCTCATTAAGGACTTGACAAAGGGCGGGTGGTTGGGAATCATTCTGAATCGGCATGCGATGGCACAGCCTTAGCATAAGCGATTCTTATGCCCGATCCGGAGGCGCCAAGGCCATCGCACACGCGGAGGGTACTGATGGGTGGAAGAATGATCCCCAGGAAGATGTTCCTGACCAAGGGTGCCGGCAGGCACAAGGACAAGCTCACCAGTTTCGAGCAGGCTCTGAGGAATGCCGGGATAGCCCACCTCAACCTCGTGCGCGTCTCGAGCATTTTTCCTCCGGGCTGCAAGCTGATCGCCCGAGAGCAGGGCTTGAGAGAAATGGCCCAGGGTGAGATCACGTTTGCCGTCTTGAGTGAGAACGCGAGCTGTGAGCCTCATAGACTCATCGCGGCATCCGTCGGAGTCGCTATACCCAAGGACCGCAGCCAGCACGGCTACCTCTCTGAATACCACAGCTTCGGGGAGAATGAGCAGCAGGCCGGAGACTATGCCGAGGATCTGGCCGCGAGCATGCTGGCCACGATTCTGGGGATCGAGTTCGATCCCGACGCCAGCTACGATACCAAGAAGGACATCTGGAGGATATCCGGCAAGATCGTCCGCACCAGAAACGTTACCCAGACGGCGATCGGGGATAAGAAGGGTCTCTGGACCACTGTTCTGGCCGGGGCGATTTTCATCGAGTAGCAATGCTGCTTGCACCCGAGTAGGTGCCCATGAGCGAATTCATAGACAGGCTCCTGAGCCGGCTTCTCATCGTGGTCGCTTTCCTGGCCGCCGCCTCTCTGGTAGCCCAGTACGGTTTCTTCCTTCACCAGAGGTACTCCGGCCTCGTCATATGGCTTGACCGGGGCATCATATCCTTTTTCATCGCCGAGAACCTCATCCGGCTCCTGATCAGCAGGGAGAAGCTGGTCTATCTGAAGACCCACTGGGTCGACTTCGCCTTCATCGGGTTCCTGGCCACGGTAGTCATCTCTCTGAGGTTTTTCCCGAGATCTGAGATCGTCTCGGCATCCCTTGCGAAGATGGACATCAGGTCCGTGACCAAGGCCTATATCATAGCCGTCCAGGTCTATATCGGTTCGGTGCTCTTCCTAAAGACGATCGATGCGAACAGGTTTGTCGCCAGGCTCAACCTGACAGCGCCCCAGCTGGTTCTGGTGAGTTTCGCATCGGTGATCGGGGTGGGTACCCTGCTGCTCCTGATGCCCAGGGCCACCGCCACAGGCCACACCATGCCGTTTATTGACGCGCTGTTTACGGCGGCGTCGGCCACGTGTGTCACCGGTCTCATAGTGGTGGATACGGGATCGCACTTCTCCCGGCTGGGGCAGGGGATAATCCTGTCGCTGATTCAGATCGGCGGCATAGGCATAATGAGTCTGGTGGCCTTTTCCGCTGTGGCGATCGGAAGGGGAATCGGGATGCGGGAGAGCGCGATGATGAAGGATGTCCTGAGCTTTGACTTCTTTGGAGAGATCACCAAGATGCTGAGGAATATCGTTGTCATTACCGGGATCTGTGAGCTGGCCGGTGTGCTGGTGCTTTCCCGGTTGTGGGCCAGGGACTTCGCCACTCCGATGGAGACCGTTTACTACTCTCTCTTTCACGCGGTGTCGGCTTTCTGCAATGCGGGTTTCTCTCTTTTCACAGACAGCCTGGAAGGCTTCGCGGGAAGGGTGGACGTGGTGCTTACATTCGCTGCCCTGATCGTGATCGGCGGATTGGGCTTTCTGGTGATATCCAACGTGATGTCCGTGTTGCTGGGCCGGGTTCGCCGAGAGAAGCCCGGGACCCGGCTGAGCCTTCATTCCCGCATGGTGCTCATAAGTTCCGCGATCCTGCTGGTGGGAGGGACCATCGTTTTTTTCGTGCTTGAAGCCGGCAATTCGATGTCATCCCTGCCCCTGGACCGCCAGATGCTGACCGCGTTCTTCTCGTCGGTGACCGCGCGAACCGCCGGTTTCAGTACCATGTCAATGGCCGCACTGGCGACACCGACCGCGTTGCTCATGGTATTGCTGATGTTCATTGGAGCATCGCCCGGAGGTACAGGGGGAGGCGTCAAGACCAGCACCATGACCGTGTTGGTGGCCACCTTGAGGTCCATCCTCAGAGGAAGGCCCAATGTTGAGTTCCTGAGGCGTGGCCTGCCGCAGGATGTGGTCAACAAAGCGATCTGCGTGGTTCTTCTGGGCTTCGGCCTGGTCTTCGCGTCGACGGTGGCAATCTCGATTGCCGAAGGTAGGCCGCTCATGGACGTGTTCTTCGAGGCTGTCTCGGCTTTCGGCACGGTTGGACTCTCCCGGGGGATCACCGGAGACTTGACTACGCCGAGCAAGATAGTGATAATTATGACAATGTTCTTTGGGCGGATCGGGCCGCTGACGCTGGCTCTTGCCATCGGTCAGCGAACCAGAGAGACATCTTATTCATATCCCGTCGAAGGGGTCATGATCGGTTAAGAGGGGGAGTCAAACTTGAAGCGAGCCACAAAAGCAGCAAAGGCCAAGCGGAGGATGGCCAAGAAATCCACTCGTAAGGTGTCCGGGGGGAGATCTAAGGTGGCCAGGAAGAAGCCCTCCCGGTCGAAGACTGCGGCGAAGC
>JAUXGG010000068.1 GCA_030622265.1 Candidatus Eiseniibacteriota bacterium | reverse complement strand
GGGTGCGTCGCATCGAAGGCCGCCGTGAGCCGGCTGTTATCCCCGGGATAGAAATCGTACGCCATCCCGATCCTGAAGTTGAGCGGGAGATCATATGTGCCGTAGATTTTATCCTGCTCCACATAGGCCGTGCCTATGTAGTAGCTGTGGGTATAGCCCCCGTCGAAGCGCATGTCGGGACCGAAGTTATTGGTCGCCATCGCGAGCCTCAAGGTCTTGAAACCCGTGTAATAGACCGTCCCGAAATCGAAGGCGACGCCGCGCGAGTTGAGATCCGAGATGCTCTGGTCGAGATACTTAAACGAACCGCCGATCAGGAGCCGATCGGTCCACTTGGTGGCGTATGAGATGCCCAGTGCCAGGTCGCGGGGCGTAAAGTCCTCAACCACCATATCGGCTTCCATTTCCCGGACCAGCGGCATCGTCCCATAGTCAACGGTAACCGCGCTCAGGGCAATGACGCCCCGGCTCTTGAGCGGGAAGGCATAGACTCCGCCTATGAGCCTTATGTCCGCAATCCACTCGGTATCGCTTACGAAGACCTCCCTGCTCTCCAGGGCTGCCAGACCAGCCGGATTGCAGAATACGGATGCCGCGTCACCCACGACCGCCCCGCTTGCCTCTCCCATCGCCACTCGTCTGGGGTCCATGCCGATCTTAAGGAAGAGGGCGCCTGCAGTACCAACCTTGTCCATCATTCCAAACGCCGGGACCGCAACAGCGATCAGGCAGACCAGCGTCGTGATCACCCTCATAAGCTTCATGACTAAGACCTCCTCAAGGCTATTTGCTATTCACCCTTTATGACAGCGAATTTGCCGATCTTCTCACCATAATCGGGACTCACCACGCGGTAGATATAGATGCCGCTGGCAATCGACTGGTAGTTGAACGTGAGCATGTCCCAACTCTCACCGCCCGTCTCGGTCCCGGGCGGATCCGGGTCCGGATCGCCGGCCATATTATGAGGGATGGTGTTCACCAGCTCACCGGTCATGGAATGTATGTAGATGGTACAGCGCTTGGGCAGGTTGTAGAACGATATGCGATTCTCATAATCCAGGCGCTCCCACTGCGCACTGCCCCGGTAAGGGTTGGGGGCGACCAAGATATCATCGAGCGGGTTATCGAGGCGGTCGCCCATGCAGCTCTTGAGGCACCTCTCGTAACATTCAGGACAACCCTGGCACTCAGCCGCACAATAGTCCTCGCAGTCACCCGAGTAGTCGGTTGGCTTGGTCGTGGAGTAGACCCCGTCCATGGTCTTGGTGAACATCGAACCGGTCGTCGACTCGTTCCCCGCAATATCATACGCGGTTGCCAGGTAGAAGGTCGGGAAGCCGATCCGCAGGGTGTCAACCTGGCTGTTGACGAATGGCCTGCCTGCATGGTCGCCTATCAAGTCCCAGGGCCCGACATTCGAGACCAGGCTCCTGTACACCCTGTAGCCCGCGAAGTCATCGTCCTCTTCCGAGACCGACTGCCAGCTGATCTCCACTTCCCTCCCATCGAGAAGAGGCTCGGCCAGGCTCGGCGCGGCAGGTGCGGGATCGTCAAGTTCGAGCCCGTTCGCGTAAAACGTCTTCGCCATCTCTGCATGGTCAACCAGCGTACCCAGCGGGGATACCTCGGCACCCGCACTCTCGCGCCGGGACCAGTAGGTCTGGTCATAGCCGTCACCGAAGACGATCGCGAACACGAAGGAGGCCTCTTCGCCTGCCTCGGCCTCATAGGGCCCTATCGCGGTCATGATGCGATAATCGAAAGGAGTCTCAGGCGGGGTTTCCTTGATCTGTCCGATCGCCATTCTCTCGTATGCAGAGGCCCCGCTTGTGACATCGTTGTTCCAGTCCCACCAGGAGAAGGTCTCCCAGGCGACATTGGTGGTCATGGCTTCGGTGACCGATCCTCCCGGAGGAGGCGCGGCAAGCAGCACCTGGCCGACGTGGGTCGGGGAAAGGAGCTTGCTGGTCGGGTCGCTTTCCTTGACCGGGTCGCCGTCGTCGTCATACATGTAGGCAAGGCCTCTCGAGCGGTCGTAGCCGGTCAGGTCGTCATAGTAGTGGTCCGGAAGGCTGTTGTTGCCAATATCACAGTCGTTCATCCAGCCCCACCAGAAGTGCCGGACCGCCTTGTTGAACTTCAGGTCGGCCTGGATGATCACGAAGTCGTCCACCTGAGGGTCGCCCCACATCTTGTAGGTGAGGGTATGCTCCACACCCAGGTCCGTGGGTGAATAGTAGGTATCGAAGCTGCTTGCGACCTCTATGGAGCTGTGGCCAGGTTGGGCTATGTTGAAGCCGCTGCACACCGAATCATACATGAGAAAGTCCAGCTGGTCGAAGGTGCCTATCGCAGTCCAGGGTTCCCCCGCATCGGCCTCGACCACGAATCCGCCGGCCCAGGGACCACCCTGGAAGATCTGGAGGTTCCCCGAGGACCCGGGATAGTAGCCCGTGTCCAGACAGATGCCGATGGTATATACGCCGGGATACCATAGGTCCCCTATCGTGAAACTGAAGTTCGCGGACACACATGGGGCAGCCGCGCCCTCGAGAAGGCCGGCCCCCTCGCGCCCGAAGCGCTCGACGAGACCCTCGTGATAGGCGAATGCGTTGAAGCAGACAAAGAGAACGATTAATGCGCAGATCGGGATGGTCTTCCTGATCTCCATTTCAAACCTCCGGCTTTAGAATCCTATCTTGAAGCCTGCCCTGATCTCTCTTGGCGGGCCGTAGACCGTGACATCGTAATAGGGACCGGTCCACTCACCGGTGTACCTTAGATGCCTCATAAGATCGGTGTCGTCATCGTCGAAACTAATGAGGTTCTTCTTGTCGAAGAGATTGTAGATCTCCAGGAATACCTGCTGGTTGCTGCTCTGGAAGTGAAAGTCCTTGGAGAGTTTCATATTGACCGTCGAAGTGGTTGGGAACCGGGCCGTGTTCTGCTCCGGCTGGGCCGACCTGGTGTTCTCGGCCGGGGTATAGGGCGAGCCCGACGCATATTTCAAGAGTACGTTGACAGCCCAGTTCGCGCGCCGGCCATAGCCGAGGTCTAAGATCAGGGTGTGCCGCCTGTCCCAGTCAAGATAGTATTCCTTGGTCGGAGGCACATTGTCTGCGAAGTGATTGAGGTATCCCTCTATCGCATCGGAGCTTCTTCCCTTCGCGATCATGTAGGTATAGAGCAGCCGGCCCATCCAGTCTTCCCGGAACCTCTGCTGCATGGTGAATTCCACACCCCGCACATTGCCCCAGTCGCTGTTCAGGTAGGTGGTGTACTCGGTAGCGCCGGGCGAAGTGATTTGGGTATCGGGGTCCTTGCTGTTGTTTACGACCTGGGTAGATATCAGGTTGTCCATGTCCTTGTAGAAGCCGGTCACGTCGAACATCAGGTCCGGCCTGATCAGGTGCTCGAGACCGACCTCGTACGAAACCGTCTGCTCCGGGGCCAGCCTCGGGTTGCCTATGAGTGGCCAGTGGCCGCCCATGTCATACTTGGTGTTGGTATAAAGGTATCCGAACGCCGGAATCTGGTAGTAGTGCCCGTAAGTGAAGTGAAGCACTGAGGTGCAGCCCACGGGATGGGATATGCCCAGCCTGGGACTGATACTGTAATGCGGTGAGGCATCCACCAAGTTCCACAGCGGAGGCTCGGTGTTGTCAGGACCGCCGCCTTCGGGTCCGGGTATCTGTGTCTCCGGGTCCCACGGATAGATAGGATCCGACGGTACCTTGACACTGGGATCGAAGTAGTCGAATCTCGCACCGAAGTTCACGATCAGGCCGCTGTACTCGACCTTGTCCTGCACATAGGCGACTCCATAGAGGGGTTTTACCAGATAGTCGTTCCGGTAGATGTTCCCCGAAGGCGCATAGACTTCCTGGTGAAGCGTCTTGTACTTTGAGAGCTCGCCACCAACCTTGACCTGGTGATGTGAGTTCACCTGGCTGGTGATGCTGGCCCTCGTGCTGTAAATCTCGGTGTTTGACTGGTGGAACAGGGGATTGTCACCGCTCACTATGAAGTTGTCCTCATCATACTCAGGCGAGAGGCTGAGGCCGCCTCCACCCTCTTCCTCCGGGCTAGTGTTCCACTCCTGTGACTTGCTCATATCCCACCACTTGCCCGGCTGGGCGACATGGTAGTCGGTCTCGAACCTGGAGACCGTAAGATCATAGTAGGTGTTGTTGCTGATCATGTGGCTGAGACCGAGAATCCCGATAAACGTACCGCGGTTGTAGCCAAGGAAGCTCTCGGGGACCTTCTGGCGCTGCGCATCCCATGCGCTGAACTGGGTATCGTAGTAGATACCTTCGAAGAACAGCTTCATGCTGTTGCCCGGGAAGCCCGTGACCTTCCAGATCAGCTGGTCACGGTCACGACCCTGGTTGGGTAGCACAAACACGTGCGGATCCCAGTCCTTCCACTTGGTGGTCTCACCGGAGATGAAGTACCTGAGCTGCTTGGTCCAGGGCGTCGGGCCGCTCAAGGTGAGCTTCGCGGTCCTGAAACCGGTATCGTATTTTGACGCATTGTTAGCCGACTCCCACAGGGATTCGACAGGCAGGTAGAACCCCAGGTCGACCTGTCCCTTGAACCTGAGACCGCCCTCCCTGGTGATTATGTTCACGATGCCCGACTGGGCATTTCCGTACTCGGGATTGAAGCCACCGCTCTGGATGACCATTTCCTGAATGGCCGCCTCGTCGTAGCTTGCGGATGCCCTGGAGAAGATGGGATCGAGAATGCTCGCCCCGTTGACTGTGTAAGCCAACTCGGTCTCGCGGCCTCCGCGGACGTGCAGGCCTCGCCTGTCGACGGCGGCGCCCGTCTGGTAGGCGACGATGTCGAATGGCGACTCCACAGGAAGCATGGCGATCTCTTCCCGGTCTACGATGGTGACCGATGAAGTCACATCCTTCCTGATCATCGGCCGCTCCGCCGTCACGACGATCTCAGGAACCACGTCCAGCACCGCCGGGTTCAAGACGAAGTCGATGGTACTGGTCAGATCTGTGCTTACAATGACGCGGTTCTTAACCATCGTCTGGTAACCCATCATGGTGGCCTTCACCGAATAGGTGCCGGGCGGAAGGTTGACGACATGGTAAAGTCCCTCGAGGTTCGTGATTCCGCCGAGAGTGGTATTCTCCACCATCACGTTCACTGCAAACAGGGGTTCACCGGTATCAGCATCGATTACGATGCCGGCGATCTTGCCGGTCGTGCCCGCCTGCACGCAGCAGGCAAAGAGGACCACAATCAACCCGGCAATCACACCTAATGCGGGCCTGCGCATAGCACACCTCTCCGTTAAGAGTGTTCGAATTTGCATGTATTGACTCCCCACAAGAGAATTATCGGCGGAGGTGCGCTAAGGCTTTAGCATCAAAGAAACCGGCATACATAGAGGTAAAGAAAGGGGGCGCGAGGTCACCCTGTCCCTACGGTGAGATGGCTACTTCCTTCACAGAGCGGAGACGGGCGCCGCGCCCAGGCCGGGCGATTCACTCAGCTCGAGTACCCCCTCCCGGGCCTTCACCCCGGTGAAAGGGTCATTGCTTATGAGGAGATTCCCGTCGAGGTCACAGTAGTCGGCGAGCGACGCCAGGTGGGCCGCCGCGGTTATGGCGAGCGAGCTCTCAACCATGCAGCCCAGCATCACCTTCATGCCGAAGGCCCTGGCCGCAGATGCTATCCGGGCGGCGTGGAGCAGGCCGCCGCACTTCATCAGCTTGATATTGACCCCGTCCACCAGGCCCTGCCAGGGAGCCACATCCTCCTCGTTAACGATGCTCTCATCCACGATGATGATGGCATCGGTCGCCTGTCTGAGCTTCCGGTAGCCTTCGATGTCCTGTCTGGGAAGAGGCTGCTCGAATAACTCAATCGAGAAGCGGTCCCGGTAGGCGCTGATCTTCTCGACGGCCTCATCGAGCGACCAGCCCTCGTTGGCGTCGACCCTCAGGGCCGCATCCGTCTCCTCGCAGAGGAGCTTGAGGAGGGCCTCTTCGTCACCGAAGCCGACCTTGGCCTTCAGGATGGGAAACCGCCGCAGCGAGTCAAGCATACCGCGGGCAACACCGGCATTGGTAACCCCGACAGTGAAAGACGTTTTCGGCAGCGGCCCGGCTGAAAGCTCCAGGAGCTTGAATACGGGCAGACCCCTGATCTTGCCTGCGATGTCCCAGGGGGCCATCTCCACCGCCGCCCTGCCGGAAGGGCTTTCCGGAAAGCGCAGGGACATCTGCCGGGCTATGCTCTCGATCTCGGATGAGCTCCAAACATCGAAAGGGTAGTCGCCCAGGGTGTCTCCCGCGCCTGATATAGCCTGTCGGGCCTTTTCGGGGCTGTCACCATAGAACGCGGAAGGCGACGCCTCACCATACCCCGTCACTCTCTCGTGCTCGATCCGGGCAATGCAGATCTGTCGCACCTCGGTGGTGCTTCTCGATATGGCGAAAGGCACCGAGAGCGTGAGCCGCGCATCAATGCAGTCGATTCTCAGAGCAGACCCTCCTGAAGAGTCCGGATGAGTTTGCCGCAGCCCCACCGTATTACGTCCGTGGCCGGGAGCCCGGTATCCTCTTCGGCCTCAGCCACCCGGGCCGCGGCTTCAGCTTCGCTCATGCCGTGGGTGTTTAGCGCAATCCCGATTACGCGGGACTTAAACACCGGGGCAGTGATGATCTCATGCATTGCGATCAACTCGCCCAGCGAGGGGATCGCTACAGCGAAGCCCGGTATCTCGCTCCTGCTTGAG
Organism: Candidatus Eiseniibacteriota bacterium; assembly: GCA_030622265.1. Taxonomy (GTDB): domain Bacteria; phylum Arandabacterota; class Arandabacteria; order Arandabacterales; family Arandabacteraceae; genus JAUVJV01. The sequence goes on along the minus strand of JAUXGG010000068.1, from coordinate 720 downwards.
TCGTGGCACAGGATCATGCCATCGGGACAACAGCCGTGGATTATGCCCAGGGCGACCCCGGAGTAGCTTGGATGGGAAATCGCCCCCTGTCCCTCGACAACCGCCAGCCCGGCCTTGTTCAGCGCCTTCAAGGTCATGTCCTCCACGACCCGGGCCATGAAATCGCCGGGAACCCTGTCCACGGCCACACCCCAACCCTCCAGCAGGATCCCGGTCTGCCCGGTCGGGACGAAAGTCGCACCCGTACCCATCGACTTAAGAGCGCGAACCAGTTCATAGGCTACAGTCATCTTTCCCGTGCGGCAATCCGAACCCACCGTAAGAACGACCTTGCCTGTCTTGTTTCTTAAGAGTCCCTGCGAGATCCCGTCAGGAACCGGGGGCCGTCTGATATCCCAGATCTCCACCCCCCTTTTCCTGGCGGCCTCGAGGATCCCGGGGTCGGCTCCCAGCATGGTGTGGAGACCGCTTATGATGTTAAGCCCGCCTGTGATCGCATCGAGCACGATCTGCCGCCATTCATCCGGCAGGGCGCCTCCCCTGGGCGCGATACCCATTATCAGCGAATCAGGCTCAAGAACGAGGGCCTCATCCAGCGAGCCCACGATGGGGATCCCTCCGCCGAAGCCGAGCACCTCCTCTATAGACCTGCCCCGCTTCGTTGAGTCTATGATACAGGAGACCTTCCCGGGCGCGTAGCGAACCAGGCAGGCCGCCGTC
>JAUXGG010000242.1 GCA_030622265.1 Candidatus Eiseniibacteriota bacterium | reverse complement strand
GGCCCCGGGAGTTTCGGTTCGAACAGTCAAGATCGCCGCCAGGCCCAAGGCCCGCAAGAAGGGGTTGGTCCCCCGCCTTGGAAGACCTGTGGGCCGGCTCGAGGAGATCTACCGGGCCATAGTGATGGGCACCCGGGACTATGTGAAGAAGAACGGCTTCGGCAAGGTCGTTATCGGTCTGAGCGGAGGCATCGACTCCTCCCTGGTGGCGGCGGTGGCCGTTGATGCCCTGGGGAAGCAGAACGTGGTCGGCGTGGGGATGCCGTCGAGATACTCGTCCAAGGCCAGCGTCACTGATGCAAGGAAGCTGGCCCGGAACCTGGGTATCGAGTTTATGAAGATCGGAATCGAAAAGGTGTTCCGGGCATACCGCGAGTCGATGGGGCCGGTCTTTAAGCGGCTCACCCACGACATCGCGGAGGAGAACATCCAGGCGCGCATCCGGGGTAATATCCTGATGGCCCTGTCGAATAAGTATGGCTGGCTGGTCTTGACCACGGGCAATAAGAGCGAACTTGCCGTGGGGTACTGCACACTCTACGGTGACCTCGCAGGCGGCTTCGCGATCTTGAAGGATGTACCCAAGACCCTGGTATACGAGCTTTCGGCCTACCGCAATTCACTGGGGAAGCCCGTGATACCCGCGAGTATTATGACTAAACCCCCCTCGGCGGAATTGAGGCCCGACCAGAAGGATGAGGATACGCTTCCACCTTATGCGATTCTCGATCCGGTACTGGAGATGTACGTCGTCGGCGACCTCGGCATAGAGAGCATAGTCTCAAAAGGCTATTCGCGTAGCGTTGTGCGCAGGGTGGCCGGCCTCGTGGATGGCAATGAGTATAAGCGCCGGCAGGGCCCGCCGGGTATCAAGATAACCACGCGGGCATTCGGCAAGGACCGCCGCATGCCCATCACCAACAAGTATCGATAAGGACCCATTCGCCCACACCTCCGTGGGCCTGTATGCCAGCCTGTATATGCCACAGATTCTACCAGGGCGCCTTTTTCCTCGGCAACCCGTTCGCCATCTGAGATTACCATTGAAAATGGGCGGGCATCGCCTTAGTTTATTGTGTATGCAGGGATACCCCGGGCTGTTCCCGGGCATCCAAAGGAAGTGAACATGAGGCCGTTGTGCTGCCTCTTGAACCCTGGCTGAGCAGGTGATCTGATCGGGCAATCGTGCGGAGGACATACGCAGGGAACATCTGGAGGCCGGGCCTGTTGAAAGAAAGAGGCCTCGAGATGAACGAGGGCATCAAATGGCACACACGGCATACAGAGATATAGATCTGGTTGGGCCAAGGAGGGCCTAACTGGATTGAACAAGCGGAGTTAGGCGACAGATTTCCCTGAAGGAGCGCCGGAGCGCGCCGATGTACATTCTATGGAGGCAAAGCACCCGGAGGCAATGAGACGCACCGTGCAAGATAAAGCCCGCAGATATCCGCCGGTATTTCCGTCGGCTCTTCGCCTGACGCTGGCGATCCTTTTCGCCGGCATCCTGACCCCATCGGTGGCCTATGCATACATAGGGCCGGGCGCCGGGTTTGCTTTCCTGACATCGTTTCTGGTTCTCTTTGCCACCTTCTTTCTGGCTTTCGTCTTTTTCCTCACCTGGCCTATTCGGTTCGCCATCAGGAAGATACGGCGAAGGGGCAAGGGGATAAAGGGCGACATAAACCGGGTGATCGTGGTGGGCTTTGACGGCCTGGACCCGGTTCTTCTCCAGCGGCTGATGGATAAGGGCAAGCTGCCCAATATCGCCGGCCTCATCGAGCGGGGGAGCTTCAAGCAGATGTGGAGTACTTGCCCGCCGATCTCGCCGGTCGCGTGGTCGTCCTTCTCAACGGGCGTCAACCCGGGCAAGCACAATATCTTCGACTTCTTGGCGCCTGAGCGAAATACTTATATGTCGGTGCTCTCGTCGGCCGACATCAGGCCGCCCACAAAGTGGCTGCCGCTTGGCAAGTACCGGCTGCCGCTCAATAAGCCATCCTATAGGCCGCTCAGGAAGAGCAAGCCGTTCTGGACGGTCTTAGGGGAAAACGACATTTTCTCCTCGGTGATCCGGGTCCCCATAACCTTCCCGCCGGATAAGTTCGGCGGAGTGCTCTTATCATCCCTGTGCGTGCCCGACCTGAGGGGTACCCAGGGGAGTTTCTCCTTCTATTCGACCAACCGCGAATCTCTGGGCAAGTATACCGGCGGGTTCGCTTATGAGCTTACCAACGGAAAGGGCGCCTACAAGGGCAAACTCATAGGACCCGAGAACATAATGGTCAAGGATGCGCCGGCGCTTAAGCTCCCTTTCAAGATCAAACCGTCAGATGACGGCACCTCGGCCACCCTCACCGTGGGCAAGGAAACATGCGATCTTGAGATGGGCAAGCACTCGCCCTGGATCACGCTTGAGTTCTCGGCCGGACTCGGCATCAAGGTGCGCGGTATCAGCCGTTTCATTCTTAAATCCGTGAAGCCTGACCTGGAGCTCTACGTAACGCCCATCAACATCGATCCGGAAAAGCCGGCGATGCCCATCTCGCATCCGTTCTACTACTCGGTCTACCTTTCCAAGTTACTGGGGCCCTATGCCACGCTCGGCCTGGCCGAAGACACCTGGGCCCTTAATGAGCGGATAATCGACGAGGACCAGTTCCACGAGCAGGCCTATCTCATCAATGAAGAGCGCGAAAAGATGCTCTTCAATGAGCTCGACAGGGTCAAGAAGGGCGCCGTGATCTGCGTGTTCGACATAACCGACAGGGTGCAGCACATGCTCTGGCGCTATCTCGACCCCGATCACCCGGCCAACAGGGACAAGGAAACCACCAAGCACAAGGACGCGATCGAGAATCTCTACATCAAGGTTGATAAGACCGTGGCCAGGCTCCTGCCTTATGTTGATGACAAGACCGCCTTCATCATCTTGTCGGATCACGGTTTCAAGAGCTTCAACCGCGGCGTCAATCTTAACTCCTGGCTGATGAAAGAAGGCTATCTCCATCTCAAGGAAGGCACAAAGAGCGGCGAATGGTTCGAGGGCGTGGACTGGTCGAGGACCAAGGCCTACGCATTGGGCCTGGGCGGGCTCTTCATAAACCTCAAAGGCCGCGAGAGCCAGGGGATCGTCACTCCTGAGGAGTTGCCCAACCTCGTCATGGAGCTCAAGGACTTGCTCACCGGGCTCGTGGATCCGGAAACGGAAAAGGTCGCCATAAAGAATGTCTACGATGCCAATGAGGTCTATTCGGGTCCCTATGTGGCCGACGGCCCGGATCTCATCATAGGCTATAGCGCCGGTTATCGCGCATCCTGGGATGGCGTCACAGGCCAGGTGACCGATGTGGTCTTCGATGACAATACGAAGTCATGGAGCGGGGATCACTGCATCGATCCCAGCTGCGTGCCCGCGGTCTTGATATCCAACAGGAAGATAACGGCGGACAGTCCGTCGATACAGGACATCGCGCCTTCCATCCTCAGCCTGTTCGGGGTTGAACCACCGCCGTACATGGATGGGAAGCCGATCATAGAATAGGACTTATCGGTTCGATCCAGGGGTGGGGTCGGATGGGGTGTGCGGAAGAGAGGTAAGTAATATGCGAAACAAGATCTCCAGAGGAGTCGTGGCCGGTGTGCTTGCCGGACTCCTGATCGCTTTTCTTGCCGGGACGCTCTACTGCGAGGACAAGCCCAAACTGCTGGTCCTTGGATTCGACGGCATGGATCCCAAGATCGCGGACGAGCTCATGAAGGAAGGAAGACTCCCTAACCTGGAGCGTTTGAGACAGAGGGGGAGCTTCAGCAACCTGGAAACCAGCGTTCCTCCGCAGAGCCCTGTGGCCTGGTCGAATTTCATAACGGGCAAGAACCCGGGCGGGCACGGCATCTTCGACTTCATCGCCCGCGATCCCGAGACCTACCTTCCTTATCTTTCCACCACCGTAACCGACGATGCCGCCAAGACCATCAAGATCGGCAAGTGGATCATCCCGCTTTCGAAGCCAGAGGTGATACTCTTGAGGAAGGGTGAGTCCTTCTGGGAGATACTGGAGGAGCATGATGTCCCGGTGGTTACCTTAAGATTGCCGTCGAACTTCCCGCCTTCGGGGAATTCCACGAGAAGTCTATCCGG
>JAUXGG010000335.1 GCA_030622265.1 Candidatus Eiseniibacteriota bacterium | reverse complement strand
GTGGACATGTTTGATTGTGTTATGCCGACCAGGAACGCCAGGAACGGGTCGCTGTTTACGTCCCGGGGGAGGATCGTGGTGAGGAACGCCATGTACGCGGAGGATCTCTCCCCGGTAGACCCGGAGTGCGACTGCTATACCTGCCGGAATTTCACGAGGGCCTACCTTCGCCACCTCTTTAATGCGGGCGAGCTCCTGGCGGCGAATCTCGCGACCCTGCACAATGTGACGTTTTATCAGAAGATGATTAAGGAGATGCGGACTGCTATCATGGAGGATAGATTCCCTGAGTGGAGGGATTCCTTCCTGGCGCGGTTACAGCAAACAGGACACAGGGAGTGAACGGAGGTGCTTATATGCTGATACTCCTGAACGGATTGGCGTGGATGGGCTCAGTACTTGGACAGTGCGAGCAACAGGGTGAGGGCGGAGGATCGCCCTGGTCGGGCATCTGGATGATCGCCCTGATCTTCATAATCTTCTATTTCCTGCTCATCCGGCCGCAACAGAAGAAACAGAAGCAGCATCAGAAGCTGATGGATTCGCTCACCAAGGGCGATAAAGTCGTGACTTCGGGGGGAATCTACGGCACGGTGATCGGCGTGAAGGAAGGTATCGTTGTCCTCAAGATAGCCGAGGATGTCAAGATCGAGGTCGCTAAGTCTGCGGTTACAACGGTCATAGCAAAAGAGTAGGTTGGGAAATGGCGATAGTTAAGATCCGACTCTACGGTGATCCGGTCCTGAGGAAGGTATCGGAACCCGTTACAGAGATCGATGATGAGATAAGAGACCTCTTCGACGGGCTCATAGACACCGTCGAGGACGCTGGGGGGGTGGGGCTTGCCGCTCCCCAGATCGGGGTCTCGAAGCGAGTGATAGTGGTTGTCGATATCGATGAGGAAGGCCGGAGGAGCCCCTTCTTACTCGTAAACCCCGAGATAGTCTCGGCCTGTGGCGAGCAAGCGGTGGAGGAAGGGTGCCTGAGCATACCGGAGATCTACGCGAAGGTGAGGCGTCCCCAGAGTCTGGTTGTCAAAGGGCTGGACCAGGAGGGCAGGGAGGTTGATATCGAGGCCTCCGGCCTCAGCGCCAGGGCGTTCGCGCACGAGATCGATCACCTGGATGGGATTCTCTTCGTGGATAGGATCGGGATGGTGAAGAGAAGCTTGATCAAGAGGAAACTGAACGAGATCAAGAAGCAGGCCAAGGAGATGTTGAAATCCCTGCAATGAGGGTGATCTTTGCCGGCAGTCCCGTCTTCGCGGTACCATGTCTCGAGCGCCTTCTCTCGAGTGCTCATGAGATAGTCTCTGTCGTGACCCAGCCCGACCGGCCCGCCGGCCGCGGGCTTAAGCTCAAAGCCTGCCCGGTGAAGGAATTCGCGCTTGAGCGCGGCATAGAGGTTCATACTCCGGAGAGATTCAATGCCCGCTCTTTCCGGGAGGTGCTTTCCGGTCTTAAGCCCGATCTCATGGTCGTGGTGGCGTATGGGAAGATCTTCAGGCGGAGGGCCCTTGCCCTTCCGCGGCTGGGATGCGTCAACCTGCATGCGTCGCTTCTGCCCGGGTACCGCGGGGTAGCTCCTGCGAATTGGGCGATCATGAAGGGCGAGACCGAAACCGGCGTAACCACCATCTTCATGGATGAAGGGATAGATACCGGGGACATGATTCTGTCGAGGTCGACTCCGATCGCCGAGAATGAGACCGCGGGCGAGCTCCTCGAGCGGCTGGCCTTAATCGGTGCGGATGTGATGGCGGAAACCTGCGATCTCATCGCCGAAGGCAAGGCCGGACGCACCGCGCAGGATGAGAGCCTCGCGAATTACGTTCCCAAGCTCTCCAGGGATGACCGGCGGATTCGGTGGGAACTTCCGGCCCTGGCCGTTCACAATCACATACGGGGCGTGACTCCCTGGCCGGGCGCCGTCACCTTCATCAAGGATCAGCCGGTCAAGGTTAAGGTCTCCAGACTCGCGCAGGCTATTCCCGGCGGGACCGGTGCTGCCGGCGGTGGGACCGGTGCTGCCGGTGGTGAGATGGGTGCTGCTGTTGGTGAGATAGGTGGTGCCGCCGGTGAGACCGGCGCGACCGGCGGTGAGACCGGCGATGAATCCCCGGGACGCGTGATTGACATTGATTCCGATCGTGGTGTGCTAGTATCATGTGGCAGCGGCGCAATCTGGCTTCCGGTGCTTCAGGCCGAGGGCCGGAAAGCGATTGCCGGAGCCGATTTTGCGAGAGGTTTCAGATTGAAGGTTGGCGATGGCTTTGGCCATAAGACAGAGTAGGCTGCTTCAGGGTAAGAGCCTTTTCATCTTCCTGTCGTTTCTCGGGGTACTCGCCCTGGGGGTCGTACTCCTCGGCTTCTGGTATCTCATAGAGCCGAGGCTTGAGGATATTCATACGGGACTTCCCCTCGCCATCGGCCTTGCGATCCTGGCGGTATATCTGGGCGTGGCCAGTCTCTTCTGCCTTATCTTCCTGAGCAGCTACCTTCAGCGCGATCTCATATCCGCGAAACGCATCACCGTGAGAATCCTCTTCCCCCTTGCCCTGGCGATCGGAAAGACCCTGAGGATCTCCGAAGACAGGATCAGAGGATCCTTCATCGAGATACATAATTCCCTGGTCAGGGCGGCTTCTCCGCTCGTAAGGGGAAACAGGCTGCTCCTTCTTCTGCCTCACTGCCTCCAGAACTTCCAGTGTCCCCACCGGGTCACAGGCGAGATCAGGAATTGCACGGGGTGCGGCAAGTGCGAGATAGCCGACCTCACCAAGATTTGCGATGCCTACGGGATCAAGATGTCGATCGCCACGGGCGGGACCCTGGCAAGACGCGTGATCGTCGAGATGAGGCCCAAGGCCATAGTGGCCGTGGCCTGTGAGCGTGATCTTACGAGCGGAATCCAGGACAGTTATCCCATACCGGTTATCGGCATCCTGAACGAGAGACCCTTCGGCCCGTGCAGGGATACCCGCGTGGACCTGGCGAAGGTGGCGACGGCGATTCGTTTCTTTCTGGGGAGTGATGCCGCCCCCACCGGTGACGATAAGCCGGAAGAGCAGGAGGCCGGATGGGCCCCATGTGGAGAGAAGAGTGACAGCCTCCGCACGTGAAATCGCCTTGAGAGTCCTCGTTGAGTATCCCGGCAGGGTCAAGCCCGACGAACTGCTCGAGCGCTATTTGAGAGAGCATGACCCGG
>JAUXGG010000333.1 GCA_030622265.1 Candidatus Eiseniibacteriota bacterium | reverse complement strand
GGGTTTTCCGAGCAACCGCCTGCCGGTGGAGGTCCTGACGGAGATCCTCAGTGGAGCTCTTTCCAAGACCGCTGAGGCGGGAATCACGATAGTAGGCGGCCACACGGTGGATGACAATGAGCCCAAGTTCGGGCTTGTGGTGAGCGGGCTTGCAGACCCGGAGCGGATCGTGACCAACCGAGGCGCGAGGCCCGGTGACGCCCTGATCTTGACCAAGCCCATTGGCACCGGCATACTCTCGACGGCTCTCAAGCGGGGCCTCTTGAATGAGGACCAGGTCACAAAACTGGTCGATTTGATGGCTGCGCTTAACCGCGATGCCGCCGAGGCCATGCAGGAAGTCGGCGTGAGCGCATGCACCGATGTCACGGGCTTCGGCCTGCTCGGGCATCTTCGTGAGATGATGAACGCCTCCGGCACCTCGGCCCTGGTGAATGCCGCTCAGGTACCCCTGCTCCCCGGGGCGCTGGAACTGGCCACCTCGGGTGTGGTTCCCGGGGGTACCTTGAACAACAGGGAATACACCGCCCCCGTCGTTGAGTATGAAGGGGGCGTGCCAGAGGTCTTGCGGGTGCTCCTCAATGACGCGCAGACCTCGGGCGGCCTGCTCATATCTGTTCCGAGGGAAAGGGCCGAAGAACTGCTGGCTCTGCTCAAGGAAAAGGGAGTCGAGGGCGCCGCGGTGGTGGGTGAGGTGGAGGGCGCCGTGGAGTCAGGCAAGCCCTCCGGGATAAGGGTCCGCCCCTAGCTCTGCGAGCTTCCGCGATTCTTTCACCCGAGATCCGCATCATAAACTAAGGTTGCTTTGGCAGTGGGAAGTGGACATAATCTTTTGCTGGCGATTTCAGAATCGATTGAAAGGAGGATGTTAACAAATGGCAAGTGCAGAAGAGAATCTGAGGGCGGCTTTTGCAGGAGAGTCACAGGCGAACCGCAAGTACCTCGCATATGCAGAGAAGGCTGACTCCGATGGGTATCCCCAGGCCGCGCGGCTTTTCCGTGCAGCCGCGGCTGCCGAGACGGTTCATGCCCACAGTCACTTAAGGGCGCTCGAGGCGATCGGCGGTACGCCGGATAATATCAAGGATGCGATCAAGGGTGAAACCCACGAGTACACGTCGATGTACCCGGAGATGCTCCAGGGGGCTCAGGCCGAAGGTCACACGGCTGCCGAGCGCAGCTTCAATTTCGCGCTTGAAGTGGAGAAGACCCACGGGAAGCTGTATCGGGAAATGCTTGAAGGCCTTGAGACAGCCGGCAAGGAAAAGTATGCCTACTTCGTTTGCCCGGTGTGCGGCCATACCGTAGGGAAGCAGGCGCCTGATACGTGCCCGGTGTGCGGCACCAAGGGCGAGATGTTCAAGCGAATCGACTGAAGAGACTGCTGATAAACCGAGCGCATGTGGTTTCCCTCCGGGAGGCTGCACGCGCTCATTCCTGTTGAGGAGCTGCAAGATGAGCGGCGGTAGTCCCGACCGGGTTCTCGAGAAGCAAGCGATTGTCAAGGCAGCGGTCTCTCAGGTGTGGGAGACCTGGACCACGGAAGAGGGGATCAGGTCCTTCTTTGCACCCGCGTGCAATGTGGACCTCAGGGTTGATAGTCCATTTGAGGCCCTGTTCGATCCTGAGGCTGCGCCCGGAAAGCGCGGAGCCGAGGGCTGCAGTACAGATTCACTACGGGGCCGGTGGATTGGGATAACCCCCCGAGGATGACTCAGGATGAGATCTGATGCCTGCCGGGTGACCGGAAGAGAGCTCGGCACCTTCGAGATCGACGATCTCAAGTTTACCCTGGCTGCCGAAACCTTCAGCTCCGTCGGCATCGGCGATATCGTCGGACAGGTCAAGGGAGATGCCCGCAAGCATCTCGGCAGGATGGTCCGGAGGACCATGAGGGATAAGCGCGTCGACACAATGATTCTCCCTATCGGCTCCGGCCTGCTGCTTTGCAGGAAGATCTGAGTTCTCTCAAATCGCTGTAACTTTCACACGCTTTCGTGTATTAATCCTTAGACATGAAGATACTCCAGTTCGGGAAGTTCTATCCGCCTCATATCGGCGGCATTGAGAAAGTGATGTTCAACATCACGGAGAGCCTCAATGACCGCGGCGTCCCGTGCGATGTTCTCTGCTCCAACAGGGCCGGCAGCTATGCCGAGGAACGCGACCGGGGCTATATGGTGATGCGGACGCGGACTTTCGGGATACTCTCATCGGTGTCGATAACCCCGCAGATCATCAGCAAGCTCAAGGACGTCCAGGACGACTACGATATCATCCATGTCCATTTCCCTGATCCCATGGCGGGGCTTGCCCTCATGCTCTGCAGGCCGCGCGCAAGGATTGTGATTCACTGGCACAGCGATATCATCCGCCAGAAAACCCTGTTGCAGATCTATAAGCCGCTTCAGACCTGGGTGCTCAAGCGGGCGGATGCAATAGTTGTCACTTCGCCCCACTACCTTGAAGGCTCCACGGACCTGGCTCCATACAAGGCCAAATGCCATGTGGTTCCGATCGGAGTGGAAACCTCGGGGATGAGCGTCTCGCAGGAGAAGGTGGCCGAGATCAGGGAACGTTTCAAGGGGAAGCGCATAGTATTCAGCATGGGCAGGTTTACTCCCTACAAGGGTTACCAGTATCTTGTCGAGGCGGCCAGGTATTTCGATGACAATTACGTCATCCTCATTGCCGGCGCAGGCGCGCTTGGGGGAGAGCTGAGCGATCAGATCCGGCGCTCCGGCCTTGAGGACCGGGTTCACCTGCTCGGGCCGATAAAGTATGAGGACGTGGGATCCTATTATGAGGCCAGTGATATTTACTGTCTCAGTTCGGTATCCCGGAATGAGGCATTCGGCATCGTTCAGGTCGAAGCCATGCTTTTCAGGAAACCGGTGGTCTCAACCAATATCCGGGGATCCGGGGTGCTGTACGCGAATATCGATGGGGAAACCGGACTGGTTGTCGAACCCGGGGACCCGCAGGCCCTGGCAGGTGCGATCTCGCGCATATGCAGTGATCCCGAGCTATACGAGCGCCTGGCTGCCGGCGGCCTTAAGCGGGCCAGCGAGGTCTTCACCGTGGATAATATGCTGAACTCCACTCTTGAAGTCTACCAGCGAGTGCTCGAAACGCCGCGCACCCGCTGAATTCACAATCCTGGGGTCACCCATTAAGAGGCACCAGTCAAGAGCAAATACGACCCCCGGGTG
>JAUXGG010000083.1 GCA_030622265.1 Candidatus Eiseniibacteriota bacterium | reverse complement strand
CTCGGTATGGAAGGTGCCATAGCCGGTGATAATCACAACGGGGAGACTCGGCCATGTAGCCTTGATCGCCCTTAGGAGCGCCGAGCCGTCCATTCCGGGCATGTTGAGATCGCTCAGCACAAGGTTGAAGTCGCGCGACTGCAGGGGTGAAAGGGCCTCCTCGCCACCCTCGGCCAGAGTGATTTCATAGCCGATGACCTCGAGCATATCCTTAAGAAGGGTCCGCATGCTTTCCTGATCGTCGACAACCAGTATGCTGCGCTTTTCGTCCACAAGCACTCCCTGTGCTACGATGCCGGGTACGAGCGTCTCGACGCCGGTATGCGTCTCTTCAAGATGATTCGGCACTCCGAGGGAGATTCTTTAGGCGTTTTGAGGATGAGCGTGAAAGGACTAGCCCTGGCCGAAAAAGCCGGGAACCAGGTAAACCAGGAGCCCGTGGACTGTGACTATCAGACCGGCGATGGCAATCAACCCGAATATGACGCTCTTAACCTGATCGGCATGGCAGATCTTCTCTATGCCGAAGTACATGAGAGCCATTCCGAGCACGATTTCAACCAGTTTCAGCACTGTCAAGATCCCGGGAGACTATTTCAACCAAAGAGCTGCCGCAGAACCACGAACCACAGCCCTGACGCCAGAAAGACCGCCAGTACTATGAGCACTATGTAGGCTGCAAGATCGTCCGTAGCAGAACCCTCACTTTGTCGAACAGAGATTAAGTAACATCCGGAGGGAAGAAAGTCAAGGTGATTAATGGTATCGGCCGCCAAGCGCGGGACTAGTTGTGGAGGAGGACAACCTTCTTCCTGAGGACCTGGTCTCCGGTCTCGACAGTAACGAAATACACGCCGGGTACCAATGATCCACCCCCTTCGGCTCTCATTCCAATCTCGAGACCCGAATCCTCATCGGGTTCATCCTCGATGATCGTCCGTACCAACCTTCCCCTGACATCATAGAGCCTGACCGTGAGCGATCTGCTCGATGAATGAGTTCCCTTCACCTCCAGTTTCATCGTCGCGTCAGGCCCGATGAGGGGCTGAGGAAAAACCAGAAGATTGTCCTGCTCCAGAGGGAGTTCTCCATCCTGCTTCTGCACTTTGCGGAAATCGACGACTCTTGTCACCAGAATGGTATCCCTGTCGACGATGGCGCGATTCTCGCCTCCGAGGACGACCTCAAGGCAGTAGGTCCCACACGGAACAGCATTACGGATTCTCAGGCACCTGTCCATGGAGTGGGTATCACCCGCTCCAACCAGGTATTCGGCCTGGGCGCCGGCCACCAGGGTGTCCGCACCATCCAGGAGATTGGCCCATACATAGGAATAGGTGGCCTCATCAGCAGAGTTGGTCAGCAGTACCGAGTAGGTTATGGTATTGTCGGCTTGGTCGAACTCACGCTGCGAGGTATCCTCGAGGATTTCCACGGTCGTTCCGGTCGGGGGGCTGAAGCTCTTGATCCTTCCGTCTGTGGGAGTGAGCCACGTGCCATCTTCGAGGGTCAGGTACTGGTCATAGGGGTTGCAGTAGACCACCCCATTGGAGAAGTCCCGTTTCCAGACTGTGCTGTAACAATCATACATGTCGTTCCAGACCGAATCCAGGTAGGCGTCTGAGATGGGGCTTCCCAGGTCGAGGTCGTAGAGGTCCTCCCACCAGAGCTGGCTCTCTTTGCCGTTGAGGATAAGGTAGCCATCGCCCAAGAGTGAACTCGAAAGGGTGAAGCGAACAAATCTCTCATAGGAACTTGTTCGCCTCGGGCCATACATGTCGGCCTCCTCGTCTATCCACCAGCACAGCATCAAGGTAAGATTCATGGGGTCCTGAAGATAATCGCGGCACATGCTCAGATATCCATAGGGCGCAAGCATGTTCGGCTCCCAGCCTCCGTGCATCGTGGGGAAATCCTCGCGAATGCCGCCGTTGAGGTAACCTGCCTTGCTGGGGTTCTTACCATTGCCCACGAGTATCAGCGAATCGCCGACCTCCTGCCGGAGAAGGGTCAGAAAGATCTCGTGCCCCTGACTCCACCATATGTCCAGGCTCTCGGGATGATCGGCGATCCCATCGCGGTCGGCATCAACCGCAGCCGGTAGCTCTGCAAAGAAGTGCTCCATGTTGTTCAGCCCGGAAGCCCTCTCGTTCAGGCCGTCAAGGAGCAATCCGTCCCACATTCCCGATGATACAATCTCATCGCTTATATATTCCGCCAGCCACTCACCCGCAGTCTGCCCGTTTTCGTCCTCGGGACACTTTGTGCTCATGTTGATGCCCCAGGCATAGTCCGAGTTGCCCACACGGTTTCCCCTGGTGTCATAGAGCCACCAGTCGGCATCGGCGGCTTTGTCACCATAGCCGGATCCGATCCTTCCCATCGAATCGTATCCCGCCCATATGAACGACACGGGGAAATACGTGATAACGGTCATGTCCGGATTGAGAGTCCTGAGTGAATCCGGCATCTCGGGCCTGTTGTCCTGCACGATGCAATTGAGGACCGCCACATCCCAACGGCTCAGCATCTCGCAATACTCAAGGTCGGTGTAACCTGTGAAATAGTTGCAGATCCTTGGATAATCGTGCGATGCGTGACAGGGCGCGGCGAGGGCTATTAGAAACGCGCAAGAGATGAACGCACACAGAAGTACTGTCAGTGATCTGGTTTCATTGTCCATACAACACACACCATCCTGCATATGGAGTATTGCACAAGACATGCCACAAAAAGGGGTGGCCGCCTTACCTGTGGTCGCTTAAGAAGATACACTCGCAGGGGCCGGGAAGGCTCAACCTGGCGGGGGTTAACAGTCTTGCGATATGCGCTTTCAAGCGCCGGGCAAGCTTGCAGAATAGCGCGCTTGAGAAGACAACAGATGAGCCGCGTCAGCTCAGTACTTGCCGTACTTCCTGACCAGGTCCAGCACGTACTTGTAGTCCTCAAGACTCAGGGTTGGAGGCACCGAATGGTCCGAATGATAGATGTAGCCCCCTCCCTCCTTTCCCAGGCCCACCTTGGTCCGGATTTCCTGCTCGGCGCACCCGCGGCCCTTGGTCACCTGCTCAAAGTCGACATTGCCCATAAAGACCAGCCGGTCACCGTACTCCCGCTTAAGCTCGAACAGGTCCATCCCGGCCTTGGTCTCGAGGGGATGGATACACCTGATGCCCGCCTCGATCAGGAGGGGTATCACGGGACGGATATCCCCGTCGCTGTGATAGACGACCGGAAGGCCTCTCTCGGTAAAGAAACCGATCAGGCGTTTGTGGCATGGATAGAGGAGCTCGCGATAGGCTTGCGGTGAGAACAGGGTACCTCTGCAATAGGCAATGTCTCCCCATATCCAAGCCCCGTCTACCTCATAGCCCCGGCCGAGGAGGTCCTCGCAAACAGCGATCTCGAGATCGGTCATGGTCTCGAACACGTCTCTTACAAGCCCGGGGTCGGTTATCATGGATTCAAGCAGGAACTCGGGCCCGAGCTTGGACCATGACGCTTCGTAGGGTTCGTGAACGCAGGCCATCACGAACCTGTCGTTCTCGCGGAAATTCCGGTAATGGCTCTCCAGGTCGAGAGGCAGCCTGCCCTCCACCGAGTGGAGCCGGGACTTCATCTCTTCCCACTCGGCCCTCGAGTTAACCGCGAAAGAGATCAGGCCCGGTGTGGAGGTCCGGCCCTTTATGAACTTAACGACGCCGCCGTTCTTGTTGAGACGGGTAATGTACCGGTCATCTTCCTCGAGCACTTTCTCTTCCACGAGGAAGGAGTCATTGATGCGGATCAGCCTTATCTCGGTGCCGAAAAACTCGCCGAGACGGTCATCCTTGTCGGCGGCAATGTCCCGGGGCAAACCCTCGGAGGTCCACCGCTCCAGAGCATCGTCCCAGTAGCCGTCATGGATGGGAACGCGATCGGGAATCCCTCCGTCAAACACCACACCCACACGCTCGCGCGAAGTCATGAGAGACCACCTGTCGAGAGAGTGCCGGCCGGGGGATCACCCGTGTTGTCCGCCTCAGGCGACCACGGCTTCCGGGCCTCGCTCCGGGTCAAGCGGAAAAGCAGCGACATGAGGAGCACGAAGACGAGCCCCGAGACTGCGATCAGCAAGAAAGGAGCCATCCTCTCCTCTACCAGCCAGCGGGGAAACAGATCCTCTCCCCGCTTGTCTATGGCGTACTGCGTGAACACCACCACCGAGTTGATCGTAAGGTGGGCGATGAATGGAACCAGGATCGACCGCGTCCGCAGGTAGAGCATACCCAGGAAGAAGCCCATGATGAATGCTGCGGGGAATCTCCAGGTGTGAAGGGCGGCGAACACGCCCGAGGTCACGAGGACGGCGCCCCATCCGCGCATCCTGTTGGACAGAGAGTTCTGGAAGACTCCCCTGAACACAAACTCCTCGCTTACGGCCGCACCAAGAGCCACTACCAGCCAGGCATAGATCAGCTCCGGCACACTCTCCGCCCGGATAACCTCCAGGACGTACTCCATCCACTTCTCGGGTATCTCGATGCAGGAGAAGACCAGCGCCTGGAGGCTAACGGCCAGCGGAATTATCGCGAGACTCGCCAGCACGGAGCACAGGATCACCAGCGGCCTTGCTCGCCTGAGGCGAACGCAGCGCATGGGGTCGCCCGCAGACCTGGCCACCATGGCATAAGCTATGAGGAACATAAGCAGCGTGAAGAGGGAGGTCTCCGCGCGAATCGACACTCCACCCGAGTAGGTGACAATCACGGCAAAGATAAAGGCGACGCCATAGGCGACAACTGATATTATTATGCCTTCCGTCGGCTCGAGCTCCCGCGGCTCCGTGCCGGTTATCGTACCGTTCGACCGGCCGGCATCGTCTCTGTCAACCAGCAGCTTACTCCCACCTCAGGCTCTTGCGTTCGGCCTCCGAGAGCTCATCCTCACCAAGGTTCTTGGCCCCGCCTTCGGTCCTGACGACCTCGTCATAACTCTGCTTCACCGCCTCGAGGGCGCTCCGGAGCGAGTCATCATCTTCTATTCGCTTGGTGGACCACTTCCCCGGTCCGGACTCTATCCAGATAGTTCCCCTGCGGCTTCGCAGATTGGCAACGGGAACCCAGTCAAGGGCTTCACTCACATAGCCAAACGATGCCGAGATCGAGAGGTCCTCGGCGACATCAACCACCCCGTTAACGGCCCTGGAAAGCAGATCGCTTTCCTGTTGGGGTGCGGATGCCGCGGGAGCGGCCGTCACCGACCCGGCTATCGGAACCTCGACGGGTTCCACGAGAAGACCCTTCTCTTCCCCCATGCCAAGGCATCTCATGGAGTAACATGCCTTGGGCTCGACTCCCAGCAGCGAGGCCAGAGTCAGAGCATGGGGGCTGAAGCCGTCGGCCACCATTACCAATCCCGGCTGCCTGTCCCAGTCAAGGTGGGGCTTATCGGCGGACATCCTGTCCTTATTCGTCTTGAACCATTCCAGATGCTTTCCGTAGCTCATAACCAGGCTATCGCCCAGACGATCCTTCGCCATTACCACAAAGACGCGCCCTTCACTGTTACAGGCAAGAAGACCGATTTCGATCCCGCCGTCCTGGCTGGGATCCACTGTGTCGATCACTTCGAACCCGCTGATCTCGTCCTGGAGCACCTCGGTGACCATTGTGGTCAGCTCACCGGCACTCTCTATCTTCCTTCTCTCAATGCGCACGTCTTAAACGTCACCTCCCTCCGTCTTCTAGCAATTGCAGATTCATCCATCATTATGAGCTTCAGAATCGAATGGATGCACTTCGTCGCAGCCGACTCAGGATACGCCTGAGCCAGGGGTACCGCCTTCCTGCAGGCTTCACCCGCAATCTCACTCTGCACAATATAGCCATAGTCCCTGATATTGGTCTTGAGGAAACGCCGGCACACCTCCGACATCTTCCTGAAACACTTGTGAGCCTCCGCCCGGCTCGACGCCATGTTCACAACCAGGCCTATCCTCCCCACCGGTGACATACTCCGCACGCGCTTCACCGTGACATAGGATGCCTGCATCGCGTCCGAGCCTGCCCTGGCAACAACCAGAGTAAGACCGGCCGCCGACCAAACCGCCCGGCCGGGCTCGGCCCACGGCGAGGTGTCTATGACGACGCTCTGCGCCCGCCCCGCAACAGCTTCGAGGGCGGCAAGCGATGAGACCTTTCTATCTCCCGGGCTCTCCCCGGTCACAGGGTCGAAACCTCCGAAGGCGTCGCCGACCGGAAGCCCCCCAAACCTGGGAGAAGCTATCGCTAGGCCGTCACCGCTCTCTGATGGGACGGCGCTTATCATGTCGAGGATGTCAGGCTTCTCCGAATCGGCATTCACGATGCCGACGCTCTTGCCCTCGGCGAAGAGTCCGAAGGCCAGGTTCGCGGCAAGGAAGGTCTTGCCCTGTATCTTCTCCCCGGAGGTGATGCTTATGAGGTTGGCATCCGGAAGCCATAGCGCTTCCCCTCCGCCATCGGGAGCGCCGTTGGGGGCATTGTCGGAATCACGATCGGGATCATCCTTGAGGTTCTTCTCGGCGCCGGACAGGAAGATGTGTGAGACTTCAGCTAGACCCCGGCCCAGTTTCCTTCTTCTGGCAGGTCGACTGGGCCGCTCACTCATCATCCTATCTCACCACCATGATCGAGTTCCGCCCTCCGTGGGTATCATCAACATCAACAGGATTGGCCGCATCGTGTTGCCACTTACCATCCACGATGTACTTGTACTGGTAGGTGCCGGGATCCATCCGCGCTATCGCGATCCAGGTTCCATCCTCGTCATCATCGTTGAGCTCGACCGGGTCTGCCCAGGAGTTGAAGTCACCTATCACTGAGACCTTGTTGGCGCCCTGGGCTTCGATTTTAAAGAGCACGCCGCCGGGCACGGGCATCGGCCCGTAAGTCTCCTTCTCGGGAACATCCTTCGAGACCTGAAGCGCCTCCTCCACCCTGACCTCCCCTTCATCCTCCACTACCTCGGTGGCCAGGTTCCGGTACTCCCTGAACCCTCTGGCCCGCTTATCGTACTCGCCCACAGGCAGGCCGAAACTG
>JAUXGG010000413.1 GCA_030622265.1 Candidatus Eiseniibacteriota bacterium | reverse complement strand
TCGAGCGCCTCGCTTGAGAAGAGAATACACGGGTTTCCACCGGAGAACGCATAGTCGCTTATTCCCCTTACCAGGACCGCCCCGATTATCGAGGGAGTTCCCGTGATTGTCAAGTCCCCATCGACATATATAAGGCCCCGCCACATGAAATTACCACCCAAGTCCAGGTCGCCCGTCGTGTACAAGAGTCCCGTACCATTGCCTCCGCCCGGCCACTTGGCCGACGCCCCGCCGGCATTGTCGATATAGGTGATCCCATCCTGGGGATCGGCAGAATAAGGCGCGGTGTGGTCGGCATTGGCAAGTATCTCATCCAGGTCCGCCTGCTCTATGCCCAACGTCTGGGCCAGGGTAAGGAACTGGTTGCTGGAGGCAGTATCCTCAGGGGCCGGAACGCCGCCGAGATCCGTAGTCCCCCTCTTGTCAACTTCATCGCCCGTCGTCATGACGCCCGTGACACAGCCGGTGGCTATGCACGTGGTCCGGTTTGAGCAGTACTCGAAGGCCTCGCAGGCGGGTATCATGGTGTAGTGTGGCGTGTCGTATTGATGGTCATGCCCGCACACCGTCACATTTCCCCTCACGTCCACACCCTTGTCGCAAAAGAGGGCAGCTCGTGCATTGATGTTGAGCGGGAATCTCGTCGCCTCAACCTTGACCTCCCGCTCGGCCGTGGCGCTCTTGGCGATCACTGTTATCACCTCAACCGGGCTACCGGTTTCGAAGTTCTCGGGCGGATACTTCGAGCCATCATAGAGAACTATCTCATCGGCGTCCCTGACATTGTCCCCATCGAGATCGCGCCATTTGTGTTCAATGGTAAGTGCCGTGGTATTATCGTTTTCGGAGCTGTATTCCAGCCACGATCCGGCATCCTGGAGCGTGCAGCTGTGATACTCGCTCCCCGACGGTGCAGGTTCCTGCCCGGGCCTGCACAGGAAGATTCTCGCCTTCCAATCAGGATCCGGCGGCCTCGCGGGATCGCGGATCGCCGCATTGATGCTTGAACCGTTTACGGTAAGATTGGTGGGATCATTGAGCCCCAGACGGTGAAGGGCCTCCTCTGCGCCGGCTTCGGCGACATAGAGTGCCTCCACATGAAGCGTCTGGTGCTTGGAGATATTCACGTCGGTCCGGGTAAGAAAAACCAGGGCCGTACCAAGCGTGAACAAGGCTACCACCGTTAGTATCGCCATCACGAGTCCTGCGCCACGTTCATTCATGCAGACCATTTCACCACCTCTCAGTCATTGAAGAATACAACGACCTGGCCCCGGCTGGACGAGGTCCTGGTGCCCACTGCAATATCGGGCTCCCAGTCATTATTGAAGTCATTGATAGTAAGCGTGATGGCCTCACCGGTGTTCGCGCTGGTCCACTCACTTCCCGCAGCCGGCATATAGCCATAGCAGGAAAAGACCTTGACCTCTCCCGAGTAGGTGCCGCTAAGCTTGATGCCTGCAACTATGTCCGGGTAGACATCGCCGTTAAAGTTGGCGATGCCGAGGCACAGCACTTCTCCGGCCAGATAGACCGTGTCCGAAGGCCTGTATTCCCCGAAACCATCGTCCAGCCCAAAAGTGCCGTCACCGTTATTGTGCCAGATCTCGATCCCGCCGGAACCAACCGACATCTTGGTCCCGACTATGATATCGATGTCACCATGGCCGTCTTCCTTCATGTCGGCCAGCACGAGAGCATTAACCGCCCCCGTAGGGTTGAGTGTGCCATAGTACGCGAACTTGCCGTTGGGGGCTCCGTTATCTCTGAAGATCTCGATCTTCCCGAAGTTGTCACCGCCCGTAGTGCCAAGAACCACATCCGGCGCGTCGTTGCTGCCGATCACGTCACCGATATCAAGGGCCCTGACCGACTGGAGAAGATAGGGACCGGCCTGGTCATAGATGTCCTCAGCGTCGTGGGTGAAGCTACCATCCCCACCTCCAAACCAGACCCCGAACCTCCCCCAGGGATAGGTGTATTCAGTGCCGACAATCGCATCCAGGTTCGTCCCGCCATTGGCATGAACCAATTTCGTAACCCACACATCAGAATTGCTGGCGGATATGAAGTAGTCATCCGGGGTGTCTGAAAGCTGGCCTTTCCTACCCGTAAGCCAGGTCAGGACCTTTCCAGACAGATTGGTCAGACCGGTTAGAATGTCGTCTGTCCCGTCACCGTCCATGTCGCCTGCAGCGATTGATAAAATATCTTCCGATGGTGTCCGGCTGTAGGTTGGTTCCTGGTTGAATATGGCTGAATTGGGAGTAGTTGAATTCTTCCAGTTGTTGAACCACACATTGAGGTTGGTGAACCCCGAGGCATACTTGGTACCCAGGATGATCTCCACATCACCCCTGTTGTCTTCCGCCAGATTTGTAGATGTAATGCAGAGCGCCCTCTGGGTCTCGCCCAGCGCGATCACCGTAAAGCTGAGGTCAGCCTCGAGGATGTCACCGAAGTTTACCACCACGGTGGAGTCCGCCTGGACAAGCAGGTCCGTCACCCGATTGATGGTGGTGGACATGAAGCCGCCCAGATCCTCTTCTTCGATATCATACGTCCCGGGCAGCACCGTGAAGGAGTACT
>JAUXGG010000348.1 GCA_030622265.1 Candidatus Eiseniibacteriota bacterium | reverse complement strand
TTGACCGCAATGTCTACCTTATGAGAAAAGAGTTGGACATAGTGGCGATGGAAGGTGATACCATCGTCTTCGTGGAGGTGAAAGGTCGCAGGTCGAGCGCCTACGGGAGTCCCTTTGAGGCCGTAGGGGTGGTGAAACGACGGCGGCTCATCATGGCCGCGACGGCGTATCTTAAGAGGGAAAGACTTCTGGATAGGCCATGCAGGTTCGATGTGGTGGGGATCCGGCTTGAGCCGGACGGGATGCCTCACCTCGAGCATATCAAGAACGCCTTTGAGGCCGGCAGCTAAGAGGTGCCATCGACATGAGCTGGTACTGGTGGATAGTGTTGGGCATCCTTGGAATCAATGTCTTTGCCGTAATCGTGATCGGTCTGTTCCTTGTCTGGGACCGCTTCCGCTCGCGAAGGGCACAAGTCGCCGAAGAGCAGACCATGAGCAAACGGGAATCCAAAGGGCCGGGGAGGTAAGAGCAAGTGAGAAAGCTATTGCTGGTGATCACGGTGATCCTGCTAATGGGATGCGGGAAGGGTGCTGACGACCATATGCAGGACGGCTATGCACAGCTGAGGAAGGGCGATATGGCGAGCGCCGTCCTTGAGTTCGAAAAGGCAGTAGAGGCCGAGCCTGACAACCCTGAGGCAAGGAACGCCCTGGGCACGGCGCTGTCCGCACTGGGCGATTTCAACAGGGCTCTCGAGCACTTCAGGGCTGCCATCGCGGCCAATGATGAGTTTGTTGAGGGTCACTACAACCTGGCGAGAGCTCTCTCCGAGCTGGGCCGGTTTGAAGAGGCCCTGGCGGAGTTTAAGATAACGGCGCAGCTTGATCCCGGCTACGCTCTTGCGTACATGGGGGCCGGCGACGTTTTCGCGGCCGGCAGCGCCGTGGATCTGGCCATTGAATCATACCAACTGGCAATCGCCGCGGACCCCGAACTCCTAGTAGCCTATATGAGGCTGGCATCCGTATATGTAAGTACCGGGGAGTACAACAAGGGAATCGACCTTCTGCTCGATGCAAGGGCGCTTCAGCCCCAGAATTCCGAGATCATCTCGATGGCGGGCCGGGCGGCAATCGCCAAGCGGGACTTCGAGCAGGCCGTGGATCTCTTGCAGCAGGCTGTCGAAATGGACACGCTTCACCTGCTTAACCGGAATGACCTGGCTGCTGCCCTGATGCTGAGTGAGCGCGAGGATGAGGCCGTCGTCGTATGGACGGGAATTCTCAAGATGAACCCCCCTCCCGAGTTGGAGCAGGTGGTTCTTCAGAATCTGGAGCGGGCCAGGGCGGAGTAGGGTGGAGTAGGGGATCTGATGGGGTAGCCGTACGGGGTCTGGAGCAGCTACACTTTCCACTCCATCTCTTCGAGCCTGTGTGCTGAAACGCGGAGAAGCGTATAGGTAAGAGCTGCCGCGACCACGCCCACCGGGATCAAGACCGACCACGGGACCTCGCTCGCGGAATCCGAGTTTCCCAAAGTGCGGGTGATGGACATCATGATAGCGAAGCCGGCGAAAAAGCCCCCCATGACACCCAGCATGATGAGGCGTCCCGACACCCGGAGCATTCGCTTGGGCAGCTTCCACTCCCAGTCGGTGTAGACGACGGCCAAGAGGACTCCGGCTGCAGCTCCGGCGAAGGCCATGCTGACAGAGAGCCATATGGACTTTGCCATGAGCTGCCAGCCCATGACTCCCCCCGCCCGGAAGGCGACCGCCGCGACCGTAGCGAGCGGAGCAAAGAAGAGTACGGCGACCAGGATTTTCGAGAAGAGCTTTCTTAAGGCCGAGTTGGGGGAGACGAGTATCATCCAGAAGCTCCGCCCATCGATTCCGGTGGCATAGATGGCCAGGTTCATGGAGCCGATGAAGCTCAAGGTGGCGAATGACTGGATCAAGAGCGAAGGGCTGAAGACCACTCCGGTTCTTGACCGGGAGATCAGAAACGGGAAGAGTGCCATCATGATGGAGATCATGGCAACCGGCATGATGGCCTGGGGATCCCTCAGGAAGAGTGACGCTGTCGTGGAGACTATGGCCCGCTCCACCCGGGGAAGCCATCGGAGGACGGCCGCTATCCGGACGCGATGAGGGGCGGGTCTTGCCCTGCCTGCGGGCGCGACCTTGGCCCATCCTTCCATGTACATCTTTCTGGCGAGGACCACCGAGACCATCATCATCAAGCCTGCGAGCGCCGCAAGGTAGGCGAAAGGTGCGAGGGCGGCGCCTAAGTCGTTCGCAGCGATACTGACCACTGCCTTCGCCGCGGCGCCGCTGGGGAGCAGTTTCAGGGCAAGCCGGTCCCCGTAAGCCGCGATGGCCTCCATGCCGGCACCGACATCCCCGCTGCTGATGTTTTCCTTCATGGTGGGTCTGATGAGCTGGAAGCCCACCCAGAAGGCGAGAGCCAGCACGCCGCCGGCCACGCCCAGGATTTCCTTGACCCGGGACGCGGGCACATAGCGGGATACCAGCAGCCCGCAGAGCGTTCCCACGGAGACCGGGATGCTTAAGAAGAGCCCGACCACGACAATAGCGGCGGGATAGAAGCCGAAAGGGGCATCCAGGGCAAGTCCGAAGCCGAAAAGCATGGGGAAGGCAATGAGGCAGGATATGATCGATCCGGAACCCATGGCCTCGAGGTACTTCAAGATGAAGACGCGCATCGCGGGAAGCGGTGCCGCCATCAGCAGGGGAAGGTCGCTTGATAAGAAGAAGATATTGGTAGTGGCCGCCACATCGAACACGAATGCCAGGAGGAGCAGGGCATGGAAGGCAAGGGCCACGATCGCCCCGGCCACGACCAGGCCTCCCGCCTCCATCGATGCGAGGGCGCTGAAGATCGCATAGGCCCCGACGACAAACCCCGATAGGGCAGCTGTGACCACCACGGCGGTTACTATCCGGGCGATTCGCTTACGCCTCTCGCCGCGGGTGAATACCGCCGAGATGATCTTTATCTTATATTTGAGCAGCTTCCAGAGTGGCATCTTTTCAAGATTCAAGAAACCTGATGATTTCCTGCTCTTCCGGTCCCCCGGTCAATTCCAGGAAAATGTCCTCGAGGCTTCCACCTTTCTGTCTCGACTGTTCCCTGAGTTCGGGAACCGAACCGACCGA
>JAUXGG010000203.1 GCA_030622265.1 Candidatus Eiseniibacteriota bacterium | reverse complement strand
TGAGAGCGAGACCGGTTTCGGCCTCGACCTGGGCGGTATGTTCGACGTCACGGACAATGTGACCGCTGGACTAATGATCAGAGATATCGGCTCTCAGTATGGCAGCGTAAGCGTGCCGTACAACTGGCGCTTCGCGGGCGCGGTGAGGGCTCTGGATGACGGGCTTATCGTATCGTTCGACGTGGACAAGGTCCAGGACCTCGATAAGTTCCAGATCCACCTGGGTGCCGAGTTCGGCATGGAGGTGCATCCGGAGTACTTCACGTACTTCAGGGCTGGTCTTAACAGTGTTGAGGACCAGGCCTTCACGACGGGACTGGGTATAGCGGTTCCGTATGTGCAGTTCGACTATGCCTATATCACAGAGCGTGAAAGCGAAGTACTCGGTAGTAACCACAGGGTCTCACTGACCGCGAGATTCTAAGACCAGGCCTTATTTAATATAGAGCCATTTGGGGCCGCGCCTGAGCGGGCGCGACCCCTGATATTTGAAATTCACAACCCTGGGGTCAGGTACCGGAATGTGAATTTGTGAATTTCGGTGACCCTCCTCACTATGGGGGAGAGCCGGATCTAAGAGGAGTATCCCATGGATCTATCGAAGGAGAAGTGTCCCGAGTGCGGTCACGCCTGGCGGCGCAGGAATCCTCTGCTCACGGTGGATCTGATCATCGAGATGGAGGGTGAGGAGGGGAGCATCGTGCTGATCGAGCGCAAGAACCCTCCTCTCGGTTGGGCTCTTCCCGGCGGTTTCGTCGATTACGGGGAGACCGTGGAGGAAGCCGCAGGGAGGGAGGCCAAGGAGGAGACCGACCTGGATGTTACCGATCTGGCCCAGTTCCACACCTATTCCGACCCATCACGCGACAGGCGGGGCCACATGGTCTCGGTGGTCTTCACCGCAAGGGCCAAAGGGATTCCGAGGGGAGGGGACGACGCCCGGGTGGCAAAGACATTCCAGGTTGAGAGTCTGCCCGGGGACATGGCATTCGATCACCGCGAGATCATCGAGCACTATCTGAAGGGGAGATTGTAGCCTGAAGGGCCCAGGCCGCAGCTCACTTCTTACCCTTGCTCTTCTCCCAGATCTCATCCATCTCTTCGAGGGTCATGCTGCCCCGCCTGGCGATCTCCTTCTCGACGTGGCCGAATCGCTCCCGGAACCTCTCTATGGTGCCCTGGAGGGCATCCTCGGCTCTGATCTCTAAGAACCTCGCCACATTGACCAGGGAGAAGAGGATGTCTCCCATCTCCTCCTTGACCCGTTCGGGGTTCATCCCCGCCCTGGCTTCCTCAAACTCCTCGATCTCCTCCCTGAGCTTCTCAAAAGCGCTCTCAACGGCATCCCAGTCGAAACCGAGGCTTGCAGCACGCTGCTGGATGCGCTGAGCCTTGGTGAGCCCCGAGAGGCCCCTCGGCAATCCGGAGAGGGCGGATTCACCCTCCGGTTTCTGGGCCTGCTTGGCTTTCTCCCACTGGTTGAGGACCTCCTCAGGCTTAAGATCCCGCTTCTCCCCGAAGATGTGGGGGTGCCGGCTCTTCATCTTGGCCTGGCTTTCGGTAAGCACGTCGTCGATCGAGAACCTGCCCTCCTCCTCGGCAATCCGGGCGATGAAGAGGATCAGGAACATATTGTCTCCGATCTCCTCCCTGAGCTTGGCCGTGTCATTTTCCTCGATGGCCTCACAGGCCTCATGCATCTCCTCCATGAGATGAGGCCTCAGGCTTTCCAGGGTCTGTTCCCGGTCCCAGGGGCAGCCCTGCTCACTTCTCAAGTACTTAACAAGATCGTAGAGATCGTCAAAAGCCCTGGACATCCTTTTGCCTCCGAAAGGTTAACAGCCCCGATGGTAAACCTAAGGGCCGGGGTTGACAACTCAAATTCACAAAGCGGTACCTGACCCCACCATTGTGAATTACAACTCAAATTCACAAAGCGGTACCTGACCCCGGGGTGTGAATTCGTCTAATACCCTGGAGACATTGGACAAAAAGGGGTTTGCAGTTGACACGGTCTTGTATTATCGATAACATGGCCTTCACGGGGGGGAGTATATCCAATGGAGTTTGCAGCGTGGTCCGAGATTGATATCGGCGCCCTGAAGCGCAATGTGGAGAGGACCCGGAAGCTCGTGGGAGACGAGGTACTGATCCTGCTGACCATCAAGGCTGACGCATACGGCCATGGCTCTCCCCATGTCGGACGGGCCGCGGTGGCGGCCGGCGTCGACATGCTGGGTGTCGCCACCCTGCACGAGGGCATAGAACTCAGGGGCGCCGGCATTCGGGTCCCCATCCTGATCTTAAGTCCGTCGCTCGTTAACGAGATCGACGAGATCCTCGAATGGCGTCTTACGCCGACCGTATCGGACTTGCGTTTCGCCCAGGCCCTCTCTTTCAGCGCTTCCCGCCTCTCAAGAGAGGTCCAGGTCCATGTCGAGATCGATACGGGAATGACCCGTGGGGGCGTCAATGAGGGTGAGGCCTGCGACTTCTTGCGAACGCTTGCCGGATTGCGAGGAGTCACGGTCGAGGGTGTATACACGCATCTTCCGTCAACCTATGGCGAAGATGCTGAGTTCACCGAAAGCCAGATCGAGACCTTCCAGGGGATCATCGAGACCCTGAAGGGTGAGGGCATAGAGTTCCCGATGGTCCATACCGCAAACAGTGCCGCCATCACCCAGTACAAGGGCAGCCACTTCAACATGGTCAGGCCCGGCGGCATGATATACGGCATGTTCCCCGCGAAGGACATGAACGGCGTGGGACTGGAGCCCGTGATGAGCTTCAAGTCCAGGGTCGTCAATGTGAAGCAGGTCGGCAAGGGCAAGAGCGTAAGCTACGGCAGAACCCGCCGTCTGGAGCGCGACTCCAGGGTTGCCGCGGTGGCCGCCGGCTATGGGCATGGCCTCATAAGGTCGCTCTCCAACAATGGCGACCTCCTGGTGAGAGGAAAGCGTGCTCCCATCATAGGCAGGGTCACCATGGACGTCACCCTGATAGACGTTACCGACATACCCCAGGTCGCCGTGGGAGACGAGGTCGTGATATTCGGCCGGCAGGGGGAGAGCGAGATAACCGTTTATGAGGTGGCCGAGCGCTGCAACACCATATCCTACGAAATCACATGTGGTATAGGAAAACGTGTCCCGAGGGTCTATATCGAAGGTGGACGCGTAACCGGAATCGTTACCCTGATAGGGGAGCGGTTGCCAAGGGAAGGCATTTCACAAAGCTGAAAGGGATTGTGCCATGGCAGCAGGGAAAGGCGAAGTCAGGATAGGTGACAGGGTCAAACACTCCAATCTGGGTGTAGGCGATGTTCTGGATGTTCACCCGCTGGGCGAGGAAACGTGCGCCATCATATCCTTCGAGCAATGGGGCCAGAAGAAGATCATACTCAGGTATGCCAGTCTCGAGATCCTGCCCGAGCTCGAAGAGGAGCCGGAAGAGGACCTCGAGGGAGATGGAAAGAAGGATACAAAGAAGAAGAAGGTGACCAAGATCAAGAAGACCGCGAAGGCTAAGAAGACCACGAAAACCACGAAAGCTAAGAAAACGACCAAGCCGAAGAAGACCACGAAGGGCAAGAAGTCTTGACCGGTTCCCTGAAGGTGCTCCTCATCATCCTTGATGGGGTCGGCATCGGAGCCCTTCCGGATGCCGCGACTTACGGAGATGAGGGAAGCAACACCCTTGCCAATCTTGCTTCCGCCTCCGGCGGGCTTAAACTACCCAACCTCGAACGCCTGGGGCTGGGCAATATCTCGCCCATTGCCGGGGTTACACCCGAGCAGGCCCCGGAGGCCAACTTCGGACGGATGGCCGAGGCCTCGCCGGGCAAGGACTCGGTCTCCGGCCACTGGGAGATTGCCGGTCTGGTTCTTGACAGTCCTTTTCCAACCTATCCCGATGGCTTCCCGCCCGAAGTGATCGACGCTTTCACGGAGGCGACCGGAAAGGGTGCGCTGGGAAATAAGGCGGCATCCGGTACCGAGATCATAAAGGAGCTCGGGGATGAGCACGTGGAGACGGGAAAGCCGATAGTCTATACCTCAGCCGATAGCGTCTTCCAGGTGGCGGCGCATACCGATGTGATCCCGCTTGAGGAGCTCTATGAGATCTGTAAGACCGCCCGCGCCTTGCTAACAGGCAAGCATGCGGTGGCCCGGGTGATCGCCCGCCCATTTACGGGCCCTTCCGGGGCCTATACCCGAACTCCCGACCGGAAGGACTTCGCGGTCTGCCCGCCCCGGATGACCCTTCTCGATCAGATGAAGGAAAAGGGCCTCGAGACGATCTCCGTCGGCAAGGTGGATTATCTCTTCTCGAAACGCGGCTTCACGGGCTCGGTGCATACCAGGTCCAATGCGGACGGCATCGGAAAGATCATCAACACCATGGGTGAGTCTCACACGGGTCTAATCTTCTCCAACCTCGTGGACTTCGATATGCTCTGGGGCCACCGTAACGATATTACCGGTTTCAAGCAGGGCCTGGAGGAGTTCGACCAGGAGCTGCCCGGGATAATGGAGACGCTTGCCGAGA
>JAUXGG010000230.1 GCA_030622265.1 Candidatus Eiseniibacteriota bacterium | reverse complement strand
TACCGGGGAGAGATCCTCCGCGTACATGGCGTTCCTCACCACGATCCTCCCCCGGGACGTAAACAGCGACCCGTTCCTGGCGTTCCTGGTCGGCATAACACAATCAAACATGTCCACTCCGCGTCCTACGCACTCCACAATGTCCTCCGGGAATCCCACACCCATAAGGTACCTGGGTGAGTCCTCCGGCAATATGTCCGTCGAGACCGTCACCATCTCGAACATCGCGCTCTTGGGCTCCCCGACGGACAGCCCTCCAATAGCATAACCATCGAACCCTATGCGTATCAAGTCCTCGGCGCACCTTTTGCGTAAGGTCTCATAGGTGCTGCCCTGGACGATGCCGAAAACCGCCTGCTCCGGTCCCAGGCCGAGGCGCTCGAACTCGCTCCGTGACCGCCTGGCCCACTCGATCGTCAGATCGGTCGACTTTCTTGCCTTGTCGAAGGATATCGGATAGCTCGCGCACTCATCAAGGACCATAATCATGTCCGCACCGATCTTCCCCTGCAGCTCCATCACCTTCTCGGGCGTGAGGAAGTGTTCGGACCCGTCAAGGTGCGACCTGAAGGTCACCCCTTCGGGAGTGATCTTCCTCAAGTCGGCCATAGAGAAGATCTGATAGCCCCCGCTGTCGGTAAGCGTGGGCCCGTCCCAGGACATGAACCGGGCGAGGCCTCCCGCGCGGGCCACCGTATCGGCGCCCGGTCTAAGATAAAGGTGGTACATATTGGAGAGCACGACCTCCACGCCGGCTTCCTTGAGCTCCCGAGGGGGGACGGCCTTGACCGTGCCCTGGGTCCCCACGGTCATGAAAACCGGAGTGTGGGCCACGCCGTTCGGGGTCTTCAAGACGCCCGCCCTTGCGCCGCTCTTCTTGTCCGTATGCACGCCTGCGAACTCCATCTGCCGCCCTTCTAAAGAATCAGCATGGCATCGCCATAGCTGAAGAACCTGTAACGTCTCTCTATTGCCTCGCGATAAGCATCGAGTATAAACTCCCGGCCCGCAAAAGCGCAAACAAGCATGAGCAGGGTCGAACGCGGAAGGTGGAAATTGGTTATCAGGGCATCGACGGCCTTGAAACCGTATGGCGGCAGGATGAACTTATGCGTCCATCCGCTCCGGGGCGCAAACTCCTGGCCCTCCATCCGCTCGGCCACGGTCTCGAGAGTCCTGACCGAGGTAGTTCCCACGGCGAGGACCCGCCCGCCGGAGCTCCGCGTCGTATTAAGAGCCCGGCAACAATCGGCGTCGATCTCGAAATACTCGGGCTCCATCTCATGCTCCCTCGGATCATCGGTCTTCACCGGCAGGAAGGTGCCGATCCCGACATGCAAGGTAAGTCTGGCAATGCCGATACCCATCTCTCTCAGTTCATCGAGCAGGGTCTCTGAGAAGTGGAGACCCGCGGTTGGCGCCGCCACCGAACCCTCCTTCTCTGCATACACGGTCTGGTAGCGCTCGAGGTCGATCTCCTCGGGCTCCCGCTTTATGTAGGGAGGAAGCGGTACCTTCCCGGCCTCGGCCAGCACCGTGCCCACATCGTCCGAGAACTCCACTACCCGCTTGGCCCCATCGAGCCGCTCCAGGACTCTGCATTCAAACCTGTCTCCGATCACGATCTCGGTACCCGGTTGCAGCCGCCTCGAGGGCGAGACCAGCGACTCCCATTTCCCGGATGAGACGGGCTTAAGAAGCAGGAGCTCGACTGCTCCGCCGGTTTGCTTCTTCTTTCCTCGGAGCCTGGCCTTGATGACCCTGGTGTCGTTCACCACCACAAGATCACCCGGCTTAAGATACTCGGCTATTCGCCTGAACTCGGAATGCTCGATGACACCATCTGAACCGCCGTCAGGGCGCTTGAGCACCATGAGGCGCGATCCCTCACGTTCGGGAGAGGGCATATGGGCGATCAATTCGCCGGGAAGCTCATATGCGTAGTCATCTGTTTTCATGCCGGGCTCATTGCTGCGGTATCCCTGCCGGGGTTTCCATGCTGGGGTTCTAAAGCAGGCGGTTCTGATCGGTAGGCTTCTGCCTGCCGAAATGCTGCCTTGCCAGGTCGGTCACTTCCCTTCCCCTCGACGTCCGCTCCAGAAAGCCCTCCTGCACCAGGTAGGGCTCGTAGACCTCCTCGATGGTCTCGCCTTCCTCGCCGACCGCGGTGGCAAGCGTGTTTATGCCGACAGGTCCCCCGCCGAACTTGTCGATTATCGTTGTGAGGATTCGCTTATCCATATCATCGAGGCCCCGCTCGTCCACCTCCAGGGCGGTAAGACCCACACGGGCCATTTCCTTCGTGATCTTACCCTCGCCCCTGACCTGGGCGAAGTCGCGTATGCGTCTTAAGAGCCTGTTGGCAATCCGGGGCGTGCAACGCGAGCGGCGTGCGATCTCCATCGCGCCCTCATCATCGATCTCCACCGCCATGATGCCGGCAGAGCGCTTGACAATGGTGTCGATCTCTTCGACGGAGTAGAAGCCCACCCGGTTCACCACGCCGAAGCGCGCCCGCATGGGGGCGGTGATCATCCCCGCCCTGGTTGTGGCTCCTATGAGGGTGAACCTGTTGAGGTTGAGCTTTATGGACCTCGCGCTGGGCCCTTTGTCTATCATGATGTCGAGATTGAAATCCTCCATGGCCGGGTACAGGTATTCCTCCACGACATGGTTAAGCCGATGGATCTCGTCGATGAAGAGAACACTGCCGTCCTTCTGGTTGGTCAGTACGCCCGCGAGGTCTCCGGGCCGCTCTATCACGGGACCCGACGTGGCCGTCATGCCGGCGCCCATCTCATTGGCTATTATGGATGCCAGGGTGGTCTTGCCCAACCCCGGCGGACCGTAGAACAACACATGGTCGAGCGGTTCGGAGCGCATCCTGGCTGCTTCGATGAAGACCCTGAGGTTGTCCTTCAACTTCTCATGGCCAATGAACTCATCGAATGACCTGGGCCTCAGGCTTCGATCGAAATCCTTCTCATCATCCACGGGCTCCGGGCTGGTTATCCTGTGGACCGCCGAGCCGGATAGGTCGGTCTTGCCTGGTTTTCTAGGTGTGTCTGAGGGCACCTCTGATCAACTCCTCCACGCTCAGGCCGCCCTGGGCCCCATTGGCGCTTTGCTCCACCGCCTTCCTGGCGGCGGGCCGCTTGAAACCAAGCGCGATCAGGGCTTGAATCGCCTCGGCCACATTGTCTCTCGGGGAGGTCGTGCCGCCTCCATCACCGAGTCTCGCGTCTTCCTCCGAGATCCTGCTCTTGAGCTCCACTATCAGCCTCTGGGCCTTCTTCTTGCCCACTCCCGATATCGCCGTCAGAGAAGCTACCTCCTCCCGGACGATCGCGTCGCAGAAATCATCCACGCTGGTCCCCGAGAGAATTGTGAGCGCCGACCTCGGCCCGATCCCCGACACCGAGATCAGCATCTCGAAGAGGCGCAACTCCTGCAAGGTCACGAAACCGAAGAGCTGGTGGCTGTCCTCTCTCACGTGGAAGTGAGTACGGACCATCACCTCGCTGCCAACCTCCCCCAGGGAGTCGTAGCTCGAAAGGGGGATCAGGATCTCGTATCCCAGGCCGCATGCCTCAACGGCTATCCGGGCCGGGGTCTTCTCAACAAGAGTACCTTTTATGTAAGATATCAAGAGGTGTGTCCTCGTTCAGTTTTTGCCTGTGAATGTGACAGAGCGCCACTGCGAGCGCGTCGGCCTCATCTTCGGGCGGGGTTTCTGTGAGCCTGAAGAGCGCGGTCACCATGAACTTCACCTGCTCCTTGGAAGCGTTCCCGGTGCCCACCACGGCCTGCTTGATCTCACCCGGTGAATACTCCCCCATCGGAACATCATGCACCGCGGCAACCAGGAGGACCACTCCCCGCACATGCCCCAGCTTCAGGGCAACCCGCACGTTTCGTTTAACAAATACATCCTCTACGGCGATCTCATCAGGCACATGCTTGGCGACCACGTTGGAGAGTCTCTGATAAATGGACTTGAGCCTCAGGTAAAAAGGAGTTTTCGCCGACGTCGCAAGCGTGCCCGTCTCCCGCACAAGGACCGTGTCCCCAACGGCCTCAACGACCGCGTAGCCCGTCCTCGCAGCGCCTGGATCAATCCCAAGAATGATCATCAGTTACTCTTTGCCGAGCTTGTCAATGACATCGTCGGGCACATCGAAATTGGAATAGACCTTCTGAAC
>JAUXGG010000052.1 GCA_030622265.1 Candidatus Eiseniibacteriota bacterium | reverse complement strand
GTCTCTTCCGTGGTGCGGACAACGACAGGGAGCATCATTATCCCCAGAGCGACTCCTCCCGAGAGAGCCGTGAACTTCCCCATCGAGATCACGATCCAGGAATAGGCAATGATGCCGATCACGATCGAGGGTATCCCCTGGAGCACTTCGGCGCACAGCCTCACGACATAGGCCAGCCGCCCCTTGCTGTACTCCGAAAGAAAAACACCCGTGGCTATCCCCAGCGGGATCGAGAGGACGGAAGCAAGGCCTACCAGGATGACAGTTCCAACCAGAGCATTCGAGATACCGCCTCCCATTTCACCAACAGGCTTGGGCAGGCTGACCAGGAATTCCCAGTTGATCGCGGAGATCCCGTTCCTGGTGATATAGATCAGTATCAGGAACAAGGGAACGAGCATCCCGAAAGACAGGAGCATTATGCCGGCGCCGAATAACCTGTCCTTGACAAGCCTGAAAAGCAGATTACGCGAATCCAAACCTAAACCTCCACGGTGGTCTTCTTGATGACATGCCTGCCTATGATATTGACCAGGGTAGTGACGATGAAGAGCAGCAGGCCAATCTCAACCAGGCTACTCACGTAGAGAGGCTCCGTCGCCTCGGCGAACTCATTGGCTATCAGACTGGCCATTGTACTGGCCGGGCTGAATATGCCCTTAGGGAGAAAGTTGGAATTACCTATCACCATGGTAACAGCCATGGTCTCTCCGAGCGCACGCCCCAGAGATAGCAGCACGCCCGCGAATATCCCCGAACGGGCATAGGGTAGAACCACCTTCCATATCACCTCTGACCTGGTTGCACCCATAGACAGGGCCGCCTCCTTCAGGTCCGACGGGACGAGTTGTATTACCTCTCTCCCCAGGGCAGCGGAATAGGGGACTATCATGATGGAAAGCACGAGCGAAGAGGTGAATATGCCGACTCCAAATGGGGGAACTCCAATCTTGAGCTGGAGACTCCTGACCAGCGGAACCAGAACGAACAGGCCCCAGAACCCGTAGATCACCGAGGGTATACCTGCAAGCAGATCAATCGCGCTCCTTAAGAATGATGAAAGCGCTCCCTCCCTGAAGTACTCTCCCAGGAAGACTGCAATGGCAATTGAAAACGGCAACGAAATCCCCAGAGCAAGAAACGATGTCAACAAAGTGCCAACCAGGAAGGGCAAGGCGCCGAACTCACTGGAGACCGGATCCCAGGTCTTTCCGTAGAGGAAACCAAGACCGATCGTTCCGAGAGATTCTCTTGAGCCGATCAGCAAGGTTACAAGAATCGCGGTGAGCAACACCACCACCAGGATCGCCGCCACATACAGACCGCGCGTGAACGCGGCCTCGGCAGCAACCAGCGCTCCACCCGGCTTGCCCGAGTTCAATGCATTATCCTTTGACACCATCCTGCTGCCCTCCGGTGAAAGCTCGCCAGACACAGGGTCGCCAGTCATTATTCCGCCTCGCGAAACTGTTGTCAACAGCCGGGCCGGCGCAGGCAAGGGCCGGCTCCAGTTCGATACCGGGACGACGCTGAATGAAGGGTCTGGAGCCTGATCCGCGGCCAGTCAACTAAGGTGTGCGGAGGGGGGAGCCCACAGGGCTCCCCCATGAGACTGCCCCAGCTCATTCCCTCCGCAATTGTCCCTACTCGCTCAGCACCCGCTCGCCATCGTATACAACTGAGCGGACTATGTTTTCGGCCTTCTTCACTGCACTCTCCGGAAGCGGGACATAGTGCAGCGGTTCTGCGAATCCCTGCCCGTCGTGTATTGCCCACCAGACCAGGCTGATGAGGCTTTCGGCCTGATCCAGCGCCCTGCCGCCGTAGTTCTGTTCCTGGTAGAAAATGAGCCAGGTGAAGCCACTTATGGGATATCCCATCTCGGCATCGGTATCCGTGATCGATACCCGTGTGTCTTCGGGTAGATCAATCCTGGCAGCCAGGCTCACGCCTTCCATTGAAGGCTGGATGTAATTGCCTGCCTTGTTCCTTATCAGACCCACGGGCATCTTGTTCTGCAGTGAATAGATAAGCTCCACATATCCAATCGAGCCAGGCAGCTGCTTCACCAGTCCGGCAACACCGGGATTGCCTTTCGCACCAAGACCTGCAGGCCAGTTCAGCGATTTTCCCCTCCCAACCTCTTTCTCCCACTCGGCGCTGATCTTGCTGAGGTAATCACTGAATATGAAGGTGGTTCCACTCCCATCTGACCGGTGAACCACAATGATGGTCATATCGGGCAGGTCAATCCCCGGATTGATCTCGGCCAACCGTTCATCATTCCACTTCTCTATCTTGCCGAGGTATATGTCCGCGAGAACACCAGGCGTGAAGTTAAGCACAGGGCCCCCCGGAAGACTGTATGTCACCACGACAGCCCCAAGACAGACGGGAACATGCAGGATCGGGTTGGCAAGATCCTTCAGATCCTTGTCGCTCATGAATGCATCGGTGCCCCCGAAGTCAACGGTCCGGCTTTTGACCTGCTTGATCCCACCCCCTGAACCGATGGCCTGGTAGTTTACCTTCACGTTGTACTGCTTGTGATATGCGTCAAACATCTTGGAGTACAGAGGGTAAGGGAACGTAGCGCCCGCCCCCAGTAGCTCCTTATCGCCGGCCTGGAGTGAGCCTGCGATCAGAAGAACAATAACCGCCGCCAGAAAGACGTAGTAGCTGAGCTTCATCTTAATCCCCCTATAACTTGAAGCCGCAGTCGACCTGCAAGAGGTTCTGAGGCTGATTTTCTTCCTCGATCCGCCTGGCATTATAATAGTCCAGGCCTACATAGACATTCTTGACAATGCCATATCGGGCTATCACTTCGTGACCGGCAGCATCGGTGGCCCCACCGTAGCAATCCGAGTCCGGGAACACGTCCCGGAGAGCATCCCGTTCAAGATGGCGGTAGTTGTAGTACACCTGCCAGGAACCGGCTTCCTTTACTTTCTCGCGCCCGCAGACAAATCCCAGTCGGTAGCCGCTATCCTTGGAGTCCAGATTATAGACGTAGTTCCCAATGATTTTCAGGGCGTGCCGGGAATCCCCGGGACTACCCGGGCGGTAGACCATGACGATCACCGGATTGATGCTGTCGAAGTCATACTTGAGATTACCATCGACCCGCGTGTTGGTCCCCGAACTTATGTCATCATCAGGCGCTGAGCCTTTGAGGTGCTCGAACAGGTAGAACGTGAGTCCGGTCTCCAGCGTGAACATGTCGGAACCGTACGCAACACCGGGTTGAACGAAGTACATCTGGGCGTCGTTGCCCGACAACTTGCTCTCGTCAAGGATGAACGTCCCTCCATTCACGAAAGGCGCCGATCCACCGCCGAGCAGCCTCTTCCAGGCCAGGGAGCCACCCTCAAATGTGATGTCGGCATCCCACAGCATGTCATCGGCGATAAAGAATGCCTTCGCATACTTACCGAACATGAGGGCAAGATTATCAGCCGCACTCCAGAACACATAGGCCTTGTCAAGCCGGATCTCCTTGCTGGAGAAGTAGCTTGTCGTGGTCTGGTTGGTTGACCTGGGATCGGTATCTCCCGTGGCCAGCCTGGCCCCTATCTCGAGGTTCTCACGCATCATCGTGGCAAAACCAAAACGGAATCTGAACCTACCTCTGTGCCGCTGCAACAGTCCCTCGGCCCTTTCCGTATGCTCATATTGATACCTCAACCGTAAGTCGCCTTTGAATTCGGTGTTCTCAAGCGAAAACGCATATGCCGTGCTGGCGAGGATCAGAGCAATGAGAAAGGCAAGGAAGCTGAGACAGCTTCCAATCCGTCTCATGGGCAGTCTCTCCTTATTCAGATTTCGGAATGAGCAAATACTCTTGCGATCTGCTCCGCACCGGCAAACGCAGATGTGTGCATGGCCTTACTGTCGTGAATCAACTCCCTCCTCTTGCTGAGAAACCACACACAGCCGGAATGTGAGCACGTACTGCAGTAATACTCCTGCTCACATTCAGAAGGTTCGGTATACGGGCCCATATAGGCCGCGCAACTTGTCTGGAGTTCACCTACTCTCAGGTAGGGGCACATCGATCATCCTCCGATGAATTCGGCCCTCGGTAAACCAGAAACTCTGAGCGGGGACCCCGCCACAATGCCGTCTACCGACTCTTCCATGGAACCCACCTGTAATCACATTCTCCTGGGACTGGTTCACGGTCCATCTGCGCGCGAGCATGGCAGGGTCCCTCCACTCTATGGCTATCTCCGTATGTAGAGTTTGAAAACATCAAGGAAATGGTATCGCGAAGGGGTTAAGTCCGAATTAAGAGAGTGTTAGTTTTGGGTTAAGAATGCTGCGACGCCGGAATCGTCACGGTGAACCGCGTGCCTTTGCCTGGCTCACTGTCCACATTCACGGTCCCGCTGTGGAGAAGTATGATGTGCTTGACGATGGAGAGGCCCAGTCCGGTGCCTCCGACCTTCTTAGACCTTGATTTATCAACAACATAGAAACGTTCGAAGATGCGAGACAGGTGCTCCTCCGGGATTCCCGTTCCCGTATCCTCAACGGCTACCAGGAAATTCGCATCATCCGCCGTGATCCGGATCACCACACCGCCCTGCTCTGTGTATTTCACGGCATTGTCGATCAGGTTGATGAAGACCTGCTCAAGTTTGAACCGGTCGCCGCTTACCACTGTTCCGCCTTCTCCGGCTTCGAGCTTCATCTCCAGGCCCCTTTCCCGGACCCGGGGCTCGAAAACGTGAATCACATCTTCAATCAGATGCTTCAGGTCAACCTTCTCGATATGAAGTTCGGTCCCGCTGTCCTCCAGCTCAGACAGCACCAGCAGATCCTCGACTATGTTCGCCAGGCGGTCCGTGTGCCGGCGCACTATCCCCAGATAATGCTGGCCATCAACTGTCACCTCATCCTGCAGGGTCTCCAGAAAGCCCTTGATAGCCGTCAACGGAGTCCTCAACTCGTGCGAGAGATTGACAATGAAGTCCTTCTTCACCTTTTCCATGTTTTTCATGTCGGTTATGTCGTGGATCAGAAGCACAACCCCCTCGCGCGAGGAGAGGAAGTCGCCGCTGCAAAGGTACATCCTGCCGCCTAGGGGAACCTCCCGCACCGAGCTGGCTCTCCGCGCCGTGGTGGTCCTGACCAGTTCATCCAGCTCCGGCACCCGGGTTACCTCCCAGTAGAACTTGCCGTTTACTGCCTCGTCGCCGACGATTCTGGCGAAGCCGGGGTTGCTGAGTATTATCCTTCCTTCTTTGTCCAGCACCAGCAGGCCGTCCTGGATTGTCCCGACGACACCGTTCAGTTCCTCACTCTTATCGGAGAGCTCTCCGAACAGGCTCTTTACGCGATCGGTCATGTAGTTGAAGCTGTCGGCAAGCTCCTTGACCTCACCTCCACCCTTGAGGAGAACGCGCGCATCAAAGTCACCAGCCGCCACCCTGCGCGAAGCGGCAGTCAGCTGGCCTATGGGCCGGGAGAAACTCCGGGAGAAGAGCAGGGCTCCGATCAGTGACAGAATGGCGACGAAGGATCCTATGATCAGAATGTCGTTTCTGAGACCGGCCAGTGCAACATCTATGCTTTCAAGGCGCAGGCTTACTCTAAGAACGCCATCCACATACCCTTCCCTGCCCACAGGGACGGCAACATACAGCAGGTCCTCCTGAAGCGTTGCACTGTATCGCAGTGACGTGCCGACCTCCCCTCGAAGAGCCCGCATGATCTCAGGCCTTGTCCTATGATTCTCCATCTCGGCGGGATTGCTCCAGGAATCGGCTATCACGCTCCCCTCGGGATCGACTACGGTTATCCGCGAGTTGGTGTGCAAGCCCAGATCCTTCGCCAGGGAGTCGAGCCGTGCCGGATCATGTTCGGCGAGCGCAGAGGAGAAAGCCGGCCTAAGACCCATTGCCAGCAAGCGCAGGCCTTCCCGCTGTGTTTCCAGGTGGTGGTTTCGAATCGTTCTGTATGACAGAAGCAATGTAAGGCCGGCCATCGCCACGATCACGATGACAAAGCCTGCCAGGATCTTGAGGAATAGGGATCTATTCATTCTACTTTGTAACCAACACCTCTTATGTTCTTAACCAGTTTGGCTGCCCGCCCGATTTTCTCTCTGAGATTTCTTATATGAACATCGATGGTCCTGTCTGTTACGGCTTTTTCGTGTCCCCAAAGATGGTCAAGTATCTGCTCCCGGCTCTGCACCCGGCCACGGTTCGTGGCAAGCAGGGCCAGGATCTTGAATTCTGTAGATGTAAGCTCCACCTTCCTGCCCTTTACCTCCACTTCGTACTTTTCGCAGTCAATCACCAATGTATCATCCACCACGATCCTTCTGGAGTCCTCTTTCGCCTTCTTCCTTCTCAGTACCGCCTTTACCCTGGCAACCAGTTCCCTTGGGGAAAATGGCTTGGTGACATAATCATCAGCGCCGAGCTCCAGGCCCAGCACCTTGTCCACCTCACCACCCCTGGCTGTGAGCATTATGATCGGAATGGCATCATACCTGTCGTCTCCCTTCATCCGTCTGCAGATCTCAAGCCCATCAGTGTCCGGGAGCATGAGATCAAGGACAAGCAGATCAGGAGTCCGTTTCCTGAGAGACCTGAGGAATCCGGATGCATCAGGGAAGGCTTTCACCTCGAAACCGGCACGCTCAAGGTGAATCGAGACAAGCTCCAGAATATCGGGTTCATCGTCAACGATAGCGACAAGCCGGCCCACAGAACAACCTCGCTCCCTGGGGCAGTCTCATTGGGACGGGATCTGGAACAATACTAAGATTCTAACCTTAGCAATATTATAATGATGTCGGGACGGGGTTACAATCGCAACTTTCAAGTTTGGGAAGATTCCGGCGTTCGGGCTGCCAGTCTCCATATCAGATAGCCAGGCGTCCTGCCTCGCACCTCGCAAGCCGGCCCGTTGCATCCGGCAATCCAAACTGCCGCCTGAGACTTTTTCCGCAGATATGTAAGGCACCTAACCTCCCTTTCCAGAGCAACTAACACGATCCTGTGCGCTCCGGACTCTGGTGGCACACGCCTTGCAAAGCTCTTCCCTGTCCGGGTTAGCGACCCTCGGCCAGCGGCCCTCTAACCAAGCAGACAATTCAAAGCAAGCGGGATAGCTAAGATGGCGTCGGGCCCAGGGACGGGTTGGTGTCCCACCCGTCCCCGGCGCCCAACTCACCCAGCAAGGGGGTGGTGCCTATGAGTTAGACATCCTTACGCCCACAGGAGAGCCCCACAGGAGGGCAAAACCTAAGGATGAGAGTATAGACAGTTACGTTTGAGGGAGGACGTTTGAATGTATAAGAAAGCTGCGATCCTTATCACCGTTATTGCATTAACCGGGCTCGCCTTCGCAGGCGTGTCTTTTGGAAAGAACTTCACCAGCGGCAAGGCCCCTAACGGTCCGGCCGGCCGCTCACACATCTCCCACCTCTATTTCAACGAGAAAGATCCCGATACCTGGGAGATCGTTGAGGATGGAGCCTGGGCCAAGATGAAATACAGCCACGAAGCCGCCGACTTCAATTTCGTCTTCAATGGCCACGGCCTCGAAATCGGACTCGACTACACGCTGATCTACTATCCTGACCCATGGCCCGGCAGCGGCCTCATTTGCCTTGGTGATGGCATCGCCGATATCGAGGGTAATGTCCACATCCAGAACACGGTGGACACCGGTGACCTTCCGGCCATGAACGATGAGAACTATCCGGATGGAGCCAAGATCTGGCTGGTCCTCACATCCGATGTCGACTGCATGATGCAGGAAATGATCGGCTGGAACCCCGGTGAGTACCTGTTTGAGTATGATCTGATCATATTCGACGACACCGACTTCTAGCCTGGCACCGACTTCCAGTTCAGAGACGGGGTGGGCCCTTACGGGTCCACCCCATCCACGCCAGCCAAAGCAAGGCACAATGCGGTCTGCGGTCGTGTCATCATATGCAAACCCGGTGTAGATATCGGGACCGATGTGTTAGAATGTCTTACATGGACGGATTGAGAAATCTCACGGTCATTCTGCTCTGTATGGTCCTCGCCGTATCGTGCGGACGGGAAGCGCCCCGGCTCAATATCCTGATCATCGCGGTCGATACGCTCCGGGCCGACCACCTCGGATGCTACGGCTATGAGCGAAGCACCAGTCCCGAGACCGACCGCCTTGCCGCACGGGGAGTTCTTTGCGAGAGGTGCATGAGCTCGGCCCCGTGGACGCTCCCGTCATTCGCTACCATTTTCACCTCTCTGCATCCGACCCAGCATGGGGCGACCGTTGTGAAGAGCCATATGCGGGACTCCTTC